>CAKMZG010000062.1 GCA_929200335.1 uncultured Alphaproteobacteria bacterium
GTTCAAAACCTAAATATGTGGTTGGATGTTAATGGGCAACGTATGCAAACAGGTAATACTGGCAAAATGGTTTTTGATATTACTTCGATTGTTTCCTATATGAGCGAGTTCTGCAAATTAGAAGCTGGTGATTTAATTTGTACAGGAACGCCTCCCGGTGTTGGCATGGGTATGAAGCCTCCTATATATTTAAAGGTCGGTGATGAAATAAAGTTAGGCATTGAAGGACTAGGTGATCAGGCTCAGACAGTTGCGCCAATAAAAGGGGCATGAGATGTCATTACAAAACCAAAATGGTTTGTTAAATGGGCGCGTTGCCCTTGTTACTGCTGGCGGTCAAGGCATTGGCCGTGCTGTTGCTGAAAGGTTAATCGAACAAGGCGCTCAAACACATGTTAGTGATCTTAATGCTGATCTGTTGAGCGGTCTATCTGCTGCTTCAACTCAAGCAGTGGATGCAACCAATGAAAATGAAATTAAGAGTTGGATTAATAAATTTGATCACGTTGATATTTTGGTTCATGCGGTTGGTTACGTGCATCAAGGCACAATTGAAGAGTGTAATTTTGATGATTGGCGCCGAAGCCAATCTATAACCCTAGACAGCACTTATTTTGCCTTTAAACATATCATTCCTAAAATGAGAGCTAATGGCGGTAGTGTGATTTCAATTGCATCAGTTGCCTCTTCAATAAAAGGGTTTCCAAAGCGTGCTGCCTATGGCAGTTCAAAGGCTGGGGTGATTGGCTTGGTTAAAGCATGTGCTGCAGATTATTTAAAAGAAAATATTCGCTTTAATGCGGTATGTCCTGGAACTGTTGATAGTCCCTCATTACGTGAGCGAATGGCTGAATTGGCAGAAACCCTTGGCAGTATGGAAGCCGCAGAAAATTTTTTCCTTGATAGGCAGCCTTCTGGGCGTCTAGGCACAGCAGAGGAAATAGCTGGCGTTTGCGCATTTTTAAGCTCTGAAGAAGCACGCTTCATGACAGGCCAGACATTAAATGTAGATGGTGGTATTACTATTTAAAACTCTCTCAAACATGCCACACTTTAAGGGCTTTCCTTTTCCTCGTGAGGTAGTCATCTACGCCGTCTGACCCTACCATCGCTTTGCTTTAAATGCTGCCGAAATCAAAGACCTGCTAGCAGAACGGGATATGACTGCTAACAGGAAACCTGTTTAGACATGGGTGAATGCAAAAACTGCTAATCGAGCGATAAGATCAACACTATATCCCGCTCCTGTCTGTATAAAATGAAATCAAATCGCTACCGCCAAACTCGAGCTAACGCATTTTATTTATGGAGAGATTACGCTCTCAAAATAGCTTTTGAGCTGGCATCATGTGGAAACGCTCATGTAGGTGTCAAGAAGATGACAAAGCGTAAAAGTCCAATAATACCACAAAGTTTAATGATTATCGCGTGGAATACCTTTAACTTTAGCAATATTTTGATATTTTAAGGCTGGTTTAAGAACCATACCTTTGTCAAATTGATCAATCATGCCGCGTTGAATTTCTTGCCATGGGGTTTGATGATCAGGATAGCTATAACCGCCAGCAGCGTCTAATTTTTTATACCGCTCATTTAATTCTTCATCACTAATCAAAATATTGGCGCTGCCTTCATTTAAATCTATCCGGATAGTATCATTCATTTCAACTAATGCTAACCCACCCATAGCGGCTGCCTCTGGTGAAGCATTTAATATTGAAGGTGATCCAGAGGTTCCTGATTGACGGCCATCACCTATGCATGGCATGGCATGGATACCCTTTTTAATGAGGGCAGCAGGTGGCTGCATATTTACCACTTCGGCACCGCCTGGATAGCCAATGGGTCCTGCACCTCGGATAATCAAAATGCAATGTTCATCAATTTCCAAAGTTTCATCATCTATTCGGTTGTGATAATCCTCAGGACCATTAAAAACGATAGCACGTCCTTCAAAGGTATTAGGGCTATTTGGATTAGACAGATAACGGGCTTGAAATTCTTCAGAAATTACAGAAGTTTTCATAATAGCACTGTCAAATAAGTTTCCCTTAAGATTTAAAAAACCTGCATTTTTTTTGAGTGGGTTTTCGTATTCTCGGATAACATCTGTATTTGCAATATTATCACCCTTATAGATTTCTCCAATTAATTGTCCGCTCACAGTTTTAGCATCTAAATGAGGCAACGCATTGGCCTTGATTAACTGTCCCATTACAGCTGGCACACCGCCAGCACGGTGAAAATCTTCGCTTAAGAAGCGTCCCGCGGGTTGCAAGTCAACCAAAAGCGGAATGTGATGACCAAATTTTTGCCAATCGTCATTGGTAAGCTCTAGGCCTAAATGATGTGCAATGGCATTAAGATGTATAGGTGCATTGGTTGAGCCGCCAATGGCAGAATTAGCAACTATAGCGTTTTCAAAAGCTTTACGTGTCATAATATCAGAGGGCTTTAAATCTTCCCAAACCATATCAACAATACGCTTACCTGTAAGATAAGAAATTTGTCCACGTTCTCTATATGGAGCTGGAATTGATGCGGAGCCTTTTAACTGCATTCCTAAAACTTCAGCAAGAGAATTCATGGTAGACGCGGTGCCCATCGTATTGCAATAACCAACCGATGGTGCAGAATTAGCGGCAATGTCCATAAACTCATCATAGTCAATATTGCCTGCGGCCATTTCTTGACGTCCATGCCAGATAGCAGTACCAGAGCCAGCTCGCCTACCCTTATGATACCCGTTCAACATTGGCCCAACTGAGAGGGCAATTGCGGGCATATTTACTGTAGCTGCCGCCATTAAAAGTGCTGGTGTTGTCTTATCACAACCAATGGTTAAAACCACTCCATCAAGTGGATAGCCATAAAGTGTTTCCACAAGTCCTAAATAGGCCAAATTACGATCAAGAGAAGCAGTCGGGCGTTTGCCTGTTTCTTGAATTGGATGTACGGGAAATTCAAAACAAATGCCACCAGCTGCAATAATACCTTCACGCACGCGCTTAGCCAATTCCACATGATGACGGTTACAAGGTGATAAATCAGAGCCTGTTTGCGCAATGCCAATGATAGGTTTTCCCGATTGCAACTCTTCACGGGTGATGCCATAATTTAAATAGCGCTCCACATAAAGCGCTGTCATATCTGGGTTACTTGGATTATCAAACCATTCTTGAGAGCGTAATTTTTTTTCGGTCATGGTTTTTCTTTCGGTTCAATTTTTACTTGGCAAGTGTCATAGTCGATCCAAAATTTATGGTGCTTGCTTTCACGAAGACGTAAGCCGCCTTTTAATTTTTGGATAGATAAATTTTCGCCTTCCAATAGCAATTTTAAAACATTTTGCATAGCCATTTCATCAGGCCAGCCAGCTAGATAATATGTTTTTCCTTTTTTGATAAGCGCAGGTGCACCTGCGGTAGTTTCTATGACTACTTCATTTAAGGTTGTGATATGTTCAAACCAGCGCATCAAAGTGCCATTGTAATTTTTCAACCCAACAGTACTGCTAGGACGAAGTGTTTCTACGCGCTCAACAGTAATGTCCATATAATCAATTTCTGGCGGCAACTTTGACGGTATAGCAAAATCTTTTGTTTTAGAGCCAGAGCGAGGGCCAATGAGTAATGTGCCGTTAAAATTTTTCATGGCTGTTTTAATTTCATTGTTCCATGCAAAAAGTGCTGGGATAAGAACTAATTTGCGATCGCCAAAATTTTCCGTATTAGGTGGCAATATATCAATAGATTGCCCAAGCTTTCGTAGACCACAATAAAAATCATAGATAAGATTAAAATAATCAAAGTCTTTGCCTTGGCGTTGAATGTGCCAAGCCCATGCGCTCTCATAATCAAAGATTATAGCCACATCGGATTGCTGTTGTTCGTTAGTATCTAAATCTGTTAAAATTTTATGAACTTCTTCAGCTTCATGTAACGCGGGTGCGGCTTTATCATCAACGCGCAATAATCCTGAGTGCATTTGTTCTTGCGCAAAATGTGCTTGTCGCCAACGGAAATAACTTACCACCTCTGCACCATGAGCAATGGCTTCCAATGTCCATAACTTTACCATACCCTCTGCTGGTGCAGGATTATAAGGCGCCCAATTTACAGGGCCAGGCTGTTGTTCCATCACCCACCACCTACCCTTGCCAACTGAACGGTAAAGATCATGATGGAAGGCTTGAAAATCTGGATCACCCTTGGTTGAATAGGTATGTTTAAAAGCCTCATCCTTTTCAGAACGATCTTCTAAAAAGCCAAGTGGGTAACTATCCCAGCTGGCAATATCTAAATCATCGCCTACTTTATAATGATCAAAGTCTAAAATGCGCCCCATATAGTTGTGAATAAGCGGCCTATCTGTAAGGGTACGTAATGCTTTAACTTGAGCCAAATTAAAGGCTACAACTTGATCGGATGTGTAGCGGAAAAATTCTAGTTCATGAATTGGATTTGGTTCGCATACTGTAAGATTTGGTAATCCTATTTCATCAAAGCTCGATACTTCCATCGACCAAAAGACATTACCCCATGCACGGTTTAACGCTTGGGGCGATTGATATTTTTGTGCTAACCAGTCTTGGAAACCCATTTGCGCATGAGGACTGTATGAAAGTGTTGTATTATGACAGCCATATTCATTATCAATTTGCCAAGCAGCAACGTGTGTATTATGGCCATAGCGCTCGCCCATCAATGTTGCCATACGAACGGCTTCGCGCCGATATTCAAAATGCGAAAAACAATAGTGACGCCGTGAACCGAATTGCTTCACATGACCATCTTTACCAACGGCCAACATATCGGGATATTTTTTTACCATCCAAATGGGAGGGGTTGCTGATGGCGTACCCATGACAATTTTCAAGCCAACCTCACCTAGAGTTTGAACAGCTTTATCCAGCCATTCCCATTCTAGTTTTCCCTCTTGTGGTTCAATGCGGCTCCAAGCAAACTCTCCAATGCGAACCCAACTTATGCCAACCTCAATCATGCGTTCAGCATCGCGTTGCCACATGTCTTGCGACCAATGTTCGGGATAATAGCAAGTGCCCAGCTCTGGTTTCATTATTGTTACCCTGTTACAACGGTTCCGCCATCTACTACCATGGCTTGGGAAGTCATCATTTTACTAGCATTTGATGCCAAAAATAAAGTTGCCTCAACGATATCCTCAGGAGCCAGATGGCTTTTTAAGCATTGTCGATCTAAATGTGAAGACAATGCTTCGGGGCTTGCCCATTTATCCAATTGTTTTTGAGTTAAAACCCATCCAGGCATTAGCGCATTCACTCTGATATTATTAAGCCCTAATTCACGAGCTAACCCTCTTGTAAGACCCGTAATGCCAGCATTAGCAGATACATAAGCAGGATATCCGGCATTGCCCATCATATAAGATATGGATGAAAAATTGACGATAGCACCATAGCCCAGTTTCTTCATTCCATCAGCAACAGCTTGGCTGGTAAAAAAATAAGGGCGTAAATTAATGGCCATATTATTATCCCAATCTGCTTCATCATACTCTTCTAAATTATGACGCACATCATTTGCTGCATTATTGACCAAAACCTCGATTGTGCCATTAGACTTCTCAGCTTCCATAATAGAAGATTTTATAGCACTAACATCGGTGAGATCGCAGGGAATAAACAGTGGCGCCTGACCATGTTTTTTTCCCATATCTTTAACAAAATCACTGGCATCGCTGCGTTGCACAAATGCAACTTTTGCGCCCTGCATCAAAAACCCTTCTGTGAGGGCGGCCCCTATACCAGATCCACCACCTGTGATAAAAACAGATCTGCCTTTTAAGTCATGAAATGTTGCATTGAGTTTCATCATATTTCCTATAATTTTTTGCCTTCAATTACCCAAATATTTTGCGGGAATTGCCATGGTAAATTTAAACCTTGTTGCATTAGATATGCACCGCTTAATTTGAGAGTCTGATGTTTTAAAAATGGTGATCCTCGAGAAAGCTTAGGCGCACTATCTTTGTTTTTTAATGTTACTTCATAATAGGCATTTCTTTCAAGACTTGTTAAGCAAAGTGGTCGTGGTAAAATTTGTTTCGAACTTTCTAACATTCCGGCAAAGACAACAAAACGTTCACCATCTTCTGCTAATTGTTGCTCGGCGATAATAGCTTTATCATCCACATCAAGACGTAAAATATTTGCTTCCATTAACCAATGTCGATTGTCTTTCCACCATGCGCAAATTTCAGATAAAATTTTACGTTCGCGCTCATCCAACTCACGCGGATCCATTTCAAAGCCCATATGGCGTGATGCTGCCACCCATGCTCGTAATTCAATATCAAGCACTCGCCCTGATGTATGACAATGACGCGGCCCCACATGCGAACCAGTTACCTTGCTTGGTAAAAATAATGCTGAGTTATGCTGAATTTTTAAGCGTTCAATTGCATCATTACTATCAGATAACCAAACCCGTTGAGTGTGTTCTAACATACCAAAATCTGAGCGTCCTCCGCCTGAGGAGCAACTTTCGATTTCTACTTCTGGATGACTAGCAGTTAAACGATTAATCAATTTGTATGTACCGCGTATCTGCGCTGCATCACTATAGGGTAATACACGGTTGTGATCCCATTTAATATAACTGATATCATTTTCAGTTAAAATTTTTGATATGGCATTGAAAAGATAATTTTGCACTTCCTGAAGTGCCATATCGAGCACCCATTGTTGGCGACCTTGAATTTGATCGGCCTTACCCAAAAGCCAGTTGGGGTGGGCTTTATAAGTTTCAGAATCTGGGTTAATCATTTCAGGTTCAAACCAAATGCCAAATTGCATTCCGCAAGATTTTACATGATCAATGAGAGGCGTTAAACCATCAGGATATTTAACTTCGTCTAGCCACCAGTCACCCAAAGATGTGGTATCATCATTTCGCTTACCAAACCAACCATCATCAAGCACAAAACGCTCTGCTCCCAGTTTTGATGCAAGGCTGGCTATCTCTTTCAATTCTTCAATATTATGATCAAAGTAGACCGCCTCCCAGCAATTATAATGCACAGGGCGAGGTTCGCTCTTTGGTGGTATTTTAACAATGTATTTTCTCACATGCCTTTGATAGGATTTACCTATACCATTCAATCCATTTTTTGAAAAAGTCACATATAAGGGGGCTGTTTTAAATTGGGTACTTGCTAACAATTCACTGTTGCTAGCATTGCCGAATTGAACTTGTCGTCGGCCATCTGGTAACTGTTCAGCAACCATTCTATGTCCACCGGACCAACCATAATGAAAACCTATAGCTTGCCCACTTCTATTGGTGGTATTTTGATGAGGTATAATCAGACCAGGAAAATGTTCGTGACCTGAGCGACCTGTAAAATTTTCTCGCAAATGCACGCCCATCGTCCATGGCACTTGATTGATTTGAAATTCATCAATCCAGCGCCCTGAAAAATCAAACATATGGCTTGCTTGTTGTGGTGCAGGAAATACGGGTGCTGATAACCAACTTAAATGAATGGGTTCATCGCTTTTAATCTCGGCAAAACATACCACCATGTTACTAAAATCATAGCATTCAAAGTTTGCTATATATGTAAGACTATTTTCATCATCACGGCATGTGATTATTAAGTGAGTTTCATTATGATCAACTGATTGTAACTTGAATTTCGGCAGCAGAAGTTTGCCCTCTTGATTTCGAACCACCATGCCCTGTTGACCAGGAAAAATATGGCTAGCCTCAGGGCAGATTGATAGGGAAGGATTTTCATCCAACATGCCTCCTGTAACATCCATTTGAGATGCTTTTGCAAGTTCTTCTAAATTTTCCTCATCAGGAAGTCTGTCGCCGTAATAAACAATTGCTGGCATAGCATTTAAACTTGAAACCAAAACTAAACTTTGGTGTGTACAATCCAAGCGCCATGTCTCAATCATTTAACTGCACCTAACGTGAGACCAGCAATGAAATGTTTTTGCATGAGAAAAAACATTGCCACAGGAGGTAGAGCGGCTAATAGTGATGCGGCTGAAACTAAATGCCATTGAGATACAAATTGGCCATTTAAAGCGCGCAATCCTGCTGTTATGGGTTTAGAGGCTTCACCTTGGGTTAAAACCGTTGCCCAGAAAAAATCATTCCATACGAAAGTGAAAATTAAAACACAAAGGGCAGCAATAGCAGGGCGAACAAGAGGTAAGACCACATGCCAAAATATTTTAAATTCGCTTACTCCTTCTATACGTGCGCTTTCTATTAAATCAAAGGGCAGAGCCTTGATGAAATTACGCATGAATAATGTGCAAAATCCGGTTTGAAATGCTGCATGAAATAGTACCAACCCAGTAACTGTATCATAAAGCCCCGTATGAACAGCTAAGTCTCTTACTGGAACCATTAAAATTTGAAAGGGTACAAAATTACCAGCAACAAAAATAAAGAATAAGGGTAATGCTGCAGCAAAGCGATAAATAGCCAAAGCATAGCCCGCTAAACATGCAAGCGCCACGGAAATAATCACGGTAGGGATTGTTATTTTAACTGAATTAATGAAATAGACAGCCGCTTTTGATTTGGTAAATACAGCCGTATAATTTTCTAACATTTGAAAATTGCTAGGCCAACCAAACATATTACCAGTATTAATATCCATTGCAGGTCTAATAGACGTGGAAAAAATTGCTATGAGCGGTAGAAGCCATATTATCAAGGCTATTGGCACCATTATTTTATAAGCAAATTGACGTGATTTCGAACGTTTTTCTATGGGTACTGGAAACATCTAATTAGCCTCGCTTTTCATCATTATACATCACCCATAAAAAATAACCAATGAAGAGCAACATGATTAAAAATAGAATTACAGCAATAGCTGAACCATAGCCCATCCGAAAACCATATTCTGAAAGTGCTGTCTCGAACATGAAGTATGATAACACATTGGATGAGCCATATGGCCCGCCTTGTGTCATGATGGCAATCATATCAAAAGAGCGCAAAGCGCCAATCACAGTAATCACAATAGCTAAGAAAGTTGCAGGCCAAAGTTGTGGTAAAATTACATGTCGCAACATGCGCCACCCTTTTGCACCATCTAAGCGACCCGCTTCAATTTGGTCTTGTGAAACATTGTTCAACCCAGTGAGATATAAAATCATACAATAGGATACTTGAGGCCAAAGTCCTGCAAAAATAATGCCATAGGTTACCAGATCTTCATCGCCTAATATGGATGGAGCTTCAGCCCCAAAAAAATTCCAGATCTGACCGATGATCCCAAAATTTGGATTATAAAACCATGAAAATATTAAGCCGACTACTACTTGAGAGATAACAAATGGAAAGAAGAACATCGATTTATAAAATCGCATTCCCATAATGGTTTGATTAAGAAAGAGCGCTACAAAGAGACCAATAGGAACAGCCAACATAAAGAGCGCAAGCCAAATCACATTGTTTTTCAGGGAAGTATAAAAACGATCATCATCTAATAGTTCGATGTAATTTGCAAAGCCAATCCATTCCTTTGCGCCAATACCATCCCAAGCAAAAAGAGAATACCACATGGATTGGAAAATTGGTGCAATTACATAGAGGGTGAAAAATAATATTGCTGGAAATAGAAATAACCAAGGAGCAATTTTTTGTTGATTGCTACGCCACCATTTTTTGTACCCACTATCAAGTTCAAGGCTTTGCATAATCCACTCCCCAAAATAAAAAAACTGGCCGCATCATATGCGGCCAGAATTGACTATAATTACTTATTTATAAACGCGGCTTTGAATTTTATCCAAACGCTTAAGAATAGCGTCTAAACGGTCTGGTTTAACCATAAATTCTTGGAAACCTTCCATGCCGGCTTTGGCCATTTCAGCAGGTGCATCACGGTCAAAGAATTGCGCAAGGCCAGAAGCTGTTGATACGGTTTCAAAACCTTCAACAATAAATTTATCTTCTGTGTTAATTGATGCTTTTGAGTTCGGCGGCAATTGACGAAGTGTTTTATTCCATTCTCCTTGAACTTCAGGGCGGGCAATAAAGGACAAGAATTTACGTGCATCAGCCTTATTTTTGGCTTTGCTTGGAATAAAGAAGGCATCTGCTGGTGCTTCTTCAGCACGAGCAACATCAGCATTGATTTCAGGGAATTGGAAGAAGTCAATTTGATCTTCTTTTAAGCCTGCATCTTGCATAGCTGCAACAGCAAAATTACCCATTACATACATTGCAGCCTCACCTTTAGCGAAAGGTGCTAAAGCATCTTGCCAAGACATTGATGCGTGATTTTTTACAAATGTGCAACGATCAAGCATTTGTTGCCAATTTGCGAAAGTTTTACGAATACGATCATCAGTATATTTAATCTTACCAGCTGTTAGATCATTATGAACATTATAACCATTAGTACGTAAGTTCAAATAATCAAACACACCAGCTGCAGTCCAAAGATATTTAGTGCCGATAGTGAAAGGCGTGATGCCATTTTCTTTTAATGTATCGCAAGCACCTAATAATTGATCCCAAGTTTTTGGCTCTGAAATATTGTGCTTTTTAAAAATGTCAGCACGGTAATAAATGCCCCATTGATAATAAGAATAAGGTACACCCCATTGCTTACCATCACGAGACATAGTTGGTTTAATTGCCTCGAAATTTTTAGATAAATTTTCATCAGATGCCCATAGATCAGAAATGTCTTCAAATTGACCAGCATTAACAAAAGGTGCCATGCGGTTACCTGGGTACCATGCAGTAACATCAGGAGCATCGGCTGATAAGAAATTGCGGATAGCTGTTTTATGAGCCTCACGGTCATTGATGTTTACAATAACATTGATATCAGGGTTTTCTTTTTTGAAAGCTTCAACAGCGGCTTCAAATGCAGCTTTTGGAGCTTGGTTTGGATCGTCATAGTTAATGACTAAATCGCCAGCGAATGCAGAACTTGCAAACAATGCACTAGCAACAAGGCTTGATAGCCCTAGTTTTAAAACAGATTTCATATGGGTTCCTCCGATGGTTTCAAATATTGAAACTTAGTTTTAACTATTGAAAATAATAATAATATGTGCTTATGATTGTCAAGGATAGATTTAACAAGGTTGGGTAAAGATTTTGCATTTAGCTGTGATTGAGGCAAAGGAAGATAATAAAGACGGCACTGTTGGTAAAGCGCTGGCGGTGTTAGATTTGGTTGCCAGTTATGGCCGTCCTGTACGTTTTGCACGACTGCTAAAAGATGGCTCATATCCTAAAGCTACCCTCTATAGATTTTTACAAACGCTTACCAATCAAGGCATGTTACAATATGATGAAGAGGCGCATACCTATAGTGTTGGTATGCGTTTAATGCGTTTTGCTCATGCGGCTTGGCAGCAAACTTCACTTGCACCTATCGCCCGCCCTTATCTTGATGAATTAGCAGGAACAACAGGTGAAAGCGTACATTTGGCGCAAATTGAAAACGGGCAAGTACTGTTTGTTGATAAACGTCAATCTCCAAATTTATTTGAAACTTTAGCGCAGGCAGGGCGTGTAGCACCTGCGTATTGCACTGGCGTTGGCAAAGTAATTTTGGCATTTATGGATGAGGAACGCCGTCAACGCGCATTGATACAGCAAGCATTTGTGCAATATACTCCCAACACAATAATGAGTTTAAGAGCGCTAAAAAAAGAATTGGCTTCCATTCAAAAACATGGTGTAGGCTTTGATAAAGAAGAACATCAAGAGGGCATTATAAGTATTGCCGCACCTATTTTATCTACCACTAATCGCGTAATTGGCGCAATTTCTATTGCAACGGCAACTTCACGCTATGATGTGAATGGCATAGAAAAATTCACAACTGATTTATTAAATACAACTAAGAAAATAGGAGAAGTCTTAGAGACTTGGCAAGCTCCTGATTACCAAAATTAATTCATAATTATAACCTACTGGAAGACGCTATGACTGGAGTAAAACTTAAAAAAGCAATTAAGAAATACGGCGAAACTCAAGTTATTCATGGGATTGATTTAGAAATTAATCCAGGTGAATTTTGTGTATTCGTTGGTCCATCTGGTTGTGGTAAATCAACCTTATTGCGTATGATTGCCGGACTTGAGGAGACAACCGGTGGTCAAATGTTTATTGGCGATCGTGATGTAACTAAGGTTGATCCAGCAGAACGCGGCATCGCAATGGTATTTCAAACTTATGCCCTTTATCCTCATATGAGCGTAGAGGAAAATATGGGTTTTGGTCTAAAAATGAACGGCGTTCCTAAAGATGAGATTGAAGAAAAAGTTTCCAAGGCCGCACAGATTTTGAAGTTAGAAGAATATCGCAAGCGCAAGCCAAAAGCGCTTTCCGGTGGGCAACGCCAACGTGTTGCCATTGGCCGAGCAATTGTTCGTGGCCCAGATGTGTTTTTATTCGATGAACCTCTATCAAACCTAGATGCAGAATTACGCGTGGATATGCGTGTTGAAATTGCCCGCCTTCATAAAGAGCTAGGCACCACCATGATTTATGTAACTCATGATCAAGTTGAGGCCATGACACTGGCCGATAAAATCGTAATTTTAAGAGATGGCCGTGTTGAACAAGCTGGCAAACCGCTTGACCTTTATGAAGACCCCGATAATAAATTTGTTGCAGGGTTCATTGGATCACCAAGCATGAATTTTTTATATGGCGATGCGCCAGCTATAGAAAAATTAATCTTACCCAAAATTGCTGATAAATATCCAGATAAGCATGATCTCATTGTTGGAGTTAGGCCAGAGCATATTGAAATAGATCGAGCTGGCCGAGGGTTAAGGGTTGAATTAACCGAGCATCTTGGCGGTGTGACCTATATCTATGCCGTATCACCAGAAGGAAAGAAATTAGTGATGCAAGAAAAAGGCACCAGCTCCATTGTAGACGGCGATGAGATTGGTCTATCTGTACCAACAGAAAATATCTATTTATTTGATAGCAAAACTGAGAAGCGGGTTAGATAGCGCAGTCCTAATTAAAAAAATTTAAAAGTGAAATATTCTTCAAAGATAGCTTGCTCATTCGGGTATTGTAAACTTAACTGATCATTTATTAATTTACGTTAGATGAGCGTATGAAAATATGCAAGTCAAAGTCTCTGTACTCTCGTCATCGTTATTCACCAAAAATTATAGCTCATGCTGTTTGGCTATATTATCGCTTTCCATTGAGTTTACGAATGGTGG
>CAKMZG010000063.1 GCA_929200335.1 uncultured Alphaproteobacteria bacterium
TCTTGATACCGCTCAGCAAGACCAGCTTCCACAAGTAGACGTAAATGCCGAGAGACCCGAGGCTGCGATTGACCTAAAATTTCTGTTAGATCAGAAACCGTCAAATCTGATTGAAATAAAAGCGACAAAAGGCGCAAGCGTGTACTCTCGCCAGCAGCTTTTAAAAGTGATACACCATCATCAAATTTTATTTTTGTCTTTACTAACAACCTAAATCCCAAATCAATATTCATTTTTTTCATATAAAGATATCTTTATATCATTTTTTAAGAAATTGCAAGCATAAGTAATAATTAATTAATTGTGTGTGGAAATTCATATTTTTCGGCTCTGTGCTTGATAGATAAGCCTCATAATGCTTAAGCTTAGCCAACAGGAATAAAACTCAATGATAGTCCCTTATGAGCCCTCAATTACGCCAACGTATTTTAGAGAAATATCCAAAGCTGCCTAAATTTGATCGTGAGGCAATTTTGGATATTGCCCAAAAAGACAATAAGGCAAAACTGAATATAGATCGCGCAATTGAACTTAGCTTAATCGCTCACATTCGCCATAATTATACAGATTATGATGCCTTGATTGACGAGGGCTATGATCCTCTATCAGCAAGGCATTTTTGTCTTGAACGTATTAATCAGCAACTGCAAGAATGGCAGATTGATTTTCAACTCAACTTCGAAGAAAGCACCCTATGAAGCCTAAAATCACCATATATTCTCTCGGCGGTACAATTGCTATGAGCAATGAATCTAATCAGCAAGGCGTTGCACCGCGTTTAACAGCTGATGATTTGGTAAAGGCTATTCCTCAACTCAATGACCATGCAGAGATTGAAACCAATAGCTTTCTAAAACTAGCTAGTGCAAATCTTACCTTCAAGCATTTGATAGAATTAGCCCATGAAATAGAGCAATCTATAGCAAGAGGCAAACAGGGCTTTGTGATTACACAAGGCACAGACACCATTGAAGAAACAGCCTTCGCCCTACAATTAATTTGCCAAATCAAAGGCATTAATCAATGCCCCATTGTCATCACAGGTGCAATGCGCAATCCTACACAAGTGAGCGCAGATGGCTCTGCTAATCTTTTGGCCGCCACTATTATTGCCAGCAGTCAAGAGAGTAATTACCGAGGTGTTTTGGTGGCCTTTAATGACCAAATACACCTGCCCCAATATATTTCCAAAACTCACGCCAGCGCACTTGATACGTTTTCATCTGCCCCCTATGCCAATTGCGGTGCTATTATTGAAAATCAGGTGAAATATTTCATGCCTGCACATCTACCACCCTTAAAACTTGATCAAACCTTGGCAGATGATCTAACCACCATGGGCGATGAAATTGACATTCCAATTCTAAAGCCAGGGATTGCAGAAAGCCCAAGCCTTATTGAGATGGTGACAGATAGTGGGGCTGTTGGCGTAATCCTAGAGGCTGCTGGTGCAGGGCATATCTCAGTACCATGGGCAACTGCAATAAAGGCTTGTGCTGAAAAAATGCCCGTAATTTTAGCCTCACGCGCTAAAGGGTATTTGCCGCAAAACACTTATGGCTATGAGGGAGCAGAGATTGACTTGCTTAGCCACGGGTTGATTTCAGCGGGCATGCTATCGCCATTAAAAGCGAGAGTTTTGCTTGCTATTCTCACATCAAGCAAAAATAAAATGAGCCTTAATCAGATCAAAACTCATTTTAAAGCATTTGAATAGGCCAGAGCAGCGTTTTGAATTCATTCAAACGCATCAAGCTCTAAAGCACTTCTTTTCTATATTTTTCGCGCAAGGCATCAAGTGGCTCGACGCCTTTATCTCCTTCATAATGCCAAAACGTCCAACCGTTACAAGCATCAATTTCTTGCAACTTAGCACCCAAGCGGTGGATAGATGCGGCCTCGCCATCACATTCCAATGAACCATCAATACGCACGGTTGCTTCCCAGCGGCGCTTTTTATCAAAGAGTTTAGCACCTGGTTCAATATAACCTGCTTCCATGAGGGCTGCAAAAGCCACCCTTGGTGCTGCACGTTTACCCTCAGTTACTTTTAAAATTTCACCAGCCAATGGATCAACCGCATCAATGCGCTTGGTCGCCACATCAATATAACTTTGCTCACGCTCAACACCTACAAAATGACGGCCTAAACGCTTTGCAACCGCACCTGTTGTGCCTGTGCCAAAAAATGGATCAAGCACCACATCACCCGGTTTGGTTGAAGATAGTAGCACACGCTGTAAAAGCGCCTCTGGCTTTTGAGTTGGATGGGCTTTTGTGCCATCCCCAGTTTTAATGCGCTCACTACCAGAGCAGATAGGAAAATGCCAATCAGAGCGCATTTGCACATCATCATTAGCCGTTTTCATTGCTTCATAATTAAAGGTATATTTTTTTGCATTTTGATCGCGCGATGCCCAAAGCATTGTCTCATGCGCATTGGTAAAGCGACGACCACGAAAATTTGGCATCGGATTAGATTTACGCCAAACCACATCATTTAATATCCAAAATTTAAGATCTTGCAGAATGTAACCCACGCGATAAATATTGTGATAGGAGCCTATAACCCAAATTGTTCCATTGGGCTTTAAAACTCTGCGTGCCGCCAAAAGCCATGCACGGGTAAAGGCATCATAAGCGCCAAGGCTATCAAATTGGTCCCAATGATCATCCACGGCATCTACCTTAGAATGGTCGGGTCTGCGTAATTCGCCCTCTAATTGCAAATTATAAGGTGGATCAGCAAAAATTACATCCACAGAATTTGTTGGCAATTTATTTAGCGCTGCAACACAATCGCCCTTGATGATGGTATTATACCAATCAGGTAATTGCTGATTTTGAGAAAGATTAGAAATAGACTTATTTAAATTACGCACAGAATTTACCCTCAATACTCGTTACAATTTGCGGTAAGCCTTTTTAGAATCGCTCAGCATTCTTAATTTCAGGTTAAAAATATATATAAAATGTCATAATTCTTTACTTGTGCCTGATCACGCAACCTTTTATAGCTCTCAATCTGGTTAAATTTTAAAAACAATGGATTTGAGTATGGCTAAGATTGAATTGGTGATTTTTGATTGTGATGGGGTTTTGATTGATAGCGAAATCATCTCAACCAGAGTGCAATTGGAGCATTTCAAACCCTATGGTTTTGAAGTTAGTGAAGAAGAATATTCAAAACGATTCGCTGGCTTAGTTGGCTCTCAAATCAAGTCAATCATTGAAGAAGAAGTTGGCCGCTCACTACCAGACGATATCTATGAAAAAATAGACATTGATACAGATATCGCCTTGGTTAAAGACGTTAAGGCATTGCCTGGTATCAATTGGCTCTTGGATAATTTTGATCAACCGCGCTGCATTTGTTCCAATTCATCAGGGTCAAGATTAGAAAAAACTTTAAAAAAGGCCGAACTGCACAACCGTTTCAAACCTTATATTTTTGCTGCCGCAGAAGTGGGTGACAAAACTAGCAAACCCTCCCCGAATGTTTTCTTACATGCTGCAAAAACATTCGATGTAAAGCCTGAAAACTGCGTGGTTATTGAAGACAGCGGCCATGGCTTAGAGGGCGCAAAGGCAGCAGGAATGCGTACTATTGGATATGTTGGCGGCTCTCACACCTATCAAGGTCATTCAGAAGCTTTGATGGATGCGGGCGCGGAAACCGTTGTGCGCTCTCTTCGTGAAGTCAAAGAAGTAATTGCAGCCTATGAAATATGGGATGGTGATCTAGAAGCTATCTAAATTTTAGACATCTAAACTTATTTTCACATCAATCATCTGCTTATTTTGCAAGCTTTCGCGCTTTCTGATATCGGCTTTTATGGGCAAATTATAAGTGCCTGACTTTTTGTCTGGAAAAACGGAAGTTTGCCATTCACTCTCACCAATGAGAACTTTCACGCGAACCGAGCCCCAAGCCGCCTTAGCTTGGGAAGAAAAGAAATTAATCTGAGATGAAATTTCTTCTGGCACCGTTATAAAATACCAACTTACCCCGTTTTTGGCTGTCCAAGGCCAAAGCGGGTTAGAAAATTCATAGGTTAGATCGGCTTCCATAAAATGATCTCTGCACCTTATTTATTAGAGCCCTCATCATAGCCAACAAAAATCTGAATATTTCTCTGCTGAGGCACATCAATAAAAATCGTATCATCAACAAATTGGAATTTGCCAAAGATCTGCCCTTGGTTCAAGTTTGCAGGAATACGATGTAACTTAGAATAGATGGTATCATTACCACGACGAACAGCAATACGAATTGGCATAGAAAATGTGCCGCCTGCGCGTTGAGGACCAGGGATATAGCGTCCCGCAACCCCTACTTTAAGTTGTAATTGATTGTTTTCATAAACACATTCACGAGCAACTTTTAAAATAGTTGCTTGCATTTGCAATCGCGCAAGATTGTCTTTTTGACCACGAGGAAAAGTACGATAATTTTCTGTACCACCGCGCAGAACTGCTTTTGGGCAATATTCATTAGGATCAATAAATTTGTGATCTTCAGAATAAACTGGCTTAAATAGTCCAGTTTTGTTCTTGCCATCATCTGTGCTTGAACACGCATTTAATGCCAAGCCCAAAGCAAGCAACATACCAATTTTAGAACCTAAAGACATTGAAATACGCATAACCATTCCCATTTTTAAAAATATAAATCATGCATAAGGATTAGGCCAAAATAAGAGCAAGTGCAATTGCATCTATAAAAAACTCAATTTTTATAGGGGATAAAGGCTCACAAGATCGCCAAAATGATGATTTTATACAATTCCCTTCAATATTTTTACAAAGTTACCCATTCATGCCTTGCTCAATGGCCTTGATGGGGATAGGTTCCGCATTTAAAAGAACATATACAAACTAGGGTGAAACATTGGAATACATTAGCACACGCGCTCAACAAGGCACTGAGAGCATTGGATTTTGTGACGCAATTTTATCAGGTCTAGCAAAGGATGGTGGACTTTACGTTCCCCAAGTATGGCCACAATTTTCTAAAAATGAGCTTAAGGCCATGCAAGGGCTTAGCTATAATGAGATTGCATTAAAGGTTATTTCTCCATTTGTGGGCGATGAAATCTCTCAAAGTGACCTTACCCGCATGATTGATGAAGCCTATGCTTCTTTTAACCACAAAGCCATTGCACCAATCACACAATTGGATGAAAACAATTGGGTTCTTGAGCTTTTCCATGGGCCAACCCTTGCCTTTAAAGATGTGGCGATGCAATTAATTGCCCGCTTAATGGATTATATTTTGGCAGATCGTGGTGAACGCGCAACCCTAGTTGCAGCAACATCTGGTGATACGGGTGGGGCTGCTATTGAAGCTTTTAAAGGCCGCGATAACATCGATGTTTTTGTACTGTTCCCCCATGGACGCGTTTCTAATGTGCAGCAGCGCCAAATGACAACATCTCATGATGATAATGTCCATGCGCTTGCGATTGAGGGCAATTTTGATGATTGCCAATCCATTGTTAAAGCAATGTTCAACCATCATGAGTTTCGCGATGGTATGAAATTATGTGGTGCCAACTCCATCAACTGGGGACGTATTATGGCGCAGACTGTTTATTATTTCACCTCTGCCATTGCCCTTGGCGCACCTGATCGCGCAATATCATTCACCGTGCCAACAGGCAATTTTGGTGATATTTTTGCAGGTTTCATTGCCAAGCAAATGGGATTACCCATTGAACAATTAGTTATTGCATCAAATGAAAATGATATTCTCGTTCGCACTTTGCAAACTGGCACTTATAAAAAAGACGGCGTACAACCTACAACATCGCCATCAATGGACATTGAAATTTCATCAAATTTTGAACGCCTATTGTTTGATAAATGTGGTCGAAATTCTGATGAAATTAACAGTGCTATGGGCAGTCTTGCTCAAGCAGGCGAATTTACCATTGCGGCACCGACGCTTGAAGGTATCAAGCAAGATTTTGCAGCCGATAAAACCGATGAGAGCGCCTGTCAGGCAACCATCAAGGATGTGTTCACAAATAATGCCATGATGATTGATCCACACACTGCGGTAGCGGTATACGTGGCCAAACAGCATCAAAAAGCTCAAACACCAATGATTACGCTATCTACTGCCCATCCTGCAAAATTCCCTGATGCGGTTAAAGCTGCAAGCGGTATTGAACCTGAATTGCCAGAAGCATTGAAACCTATGATGACAAAAGAAGAGCGCTTTAATGTCTTGGGAAACAGTGCTTTTGCTGTTGAAACCTTCATTAAAGAAAATTCAAGAATTACAAAATAAAGTAGCAAACATTATGCGCGTAAAAGTAACCCAACTAAAAAATGGCTTAACCATTGTCAGTGAACGCATGAAGCATTTAGAAAGTGCGGCTGTTCATGTGAGCATCAAATCTGGCTCACGCAATGAATTAGAAAATGAGCATGGTATAGCCCATTTGCTGGAGCATATGGCCTTTAAAGGCACCAAACGAAGAACTGCCGCGCAAATTGCTGATGAAATTGAAAGCGTCGGGGGAGAATTGAACGCCTATACCAGTGCTGAGATGACTTCTTATTATGCTCGTGTACTGAAAGATGATGTACCGCTAGCTCTTGATCTCTTAAGTGACATCCTCACCCATTCAATTTTTTCAGAAGCGGAATTAAAGCGCGAGCAGCATGTGATCTTACAAGAAATTGGTGCTGCTCATGATACGCCTGACGATCTTGTTTTCGATGAATTTCAATCTGCAGCCTATTCCAACCAACCTCTTGGGCGCCCTATTCTGGGCACACCTGAGACTGTGCAAAAATTTAGCGCTGATGATCTGCGCGCCTTCATGCACCGCAATTATACAACCACCAATACAGTGGTGACGGTCACCGGCAATATCAAACATTCTGCTATTGTAAAAATGGTAGAAGAACATTTTGCTGATTTGGCCGAGGGGCAGGAAGTTCCATGTTCTGAAGCAAAATATAATGGTGGCGAATGGCGCGATGAACGTGATTTACAAGAAGTGCAATTGGTCTTGGGCTTTGAAGGACCGGCTTATCAAATGCGCGATTTTTATGCCTCGCAATTATTGGCCTCGCTTTTAGGCGGCGGAATGTCTTCACGACTTTTCCAACAAGTACGTGAGAAAAAAGGTCTGTGTTATTCAATCGGTGCTTTTCATAGCGGATTTTCGGATACCGGCATTTTTGGCCTTCATGCGGCAACCAGCGGTGAAGATATTCATGAATTAATTCATGCACTTATTAATGAATTGCAAAGCGTGTCACAACATATTGAGCCTCATGAGGTTGATCGTGTGCGCGCCCAAATTCGCTCTGGACTTTTGATGAGCCAAGAAAGCCCTATTGCTCGTGCAGGACAACTGGCAAGGCAAATGCTACTCTTTGGCAGCCCTGTTGCCAATGATGAGCTTATGGAACGCCTAGAGGCTATTACGCCAGAGCGCTTAACAGATCTAGCTAAACGTCTGTTTACGAGTTCAAATTTAACCCTGTCTGTGACTGGGCCAATCAATCAATTGCCTGACTATGACAGCATCACGCAAAAATTAAATGAAAGCCTTAACGCTTAGTAATCGCTTAAATTAAATGAGGCGTAAAACAGCAAATGTTCAACCTGTTTAAAATCACCAGCAAACCCATAAAATTGGAAGGGCAACGGATTTATTTGCGCACCCCACTTATGGAAGATTATTTGGAATGGCGACGCTTACGGCAAGGAAGCAAGAGTTTTTTGCAAACTTGGGAACCGCTTTGGAGTATTTATGAATTTGAGCGCAATACATTCAAACATCGTATCAAAGCCTATAACAAGCAAATTCGCCAAAGCAACGCCTATCCCTTTTTCATTTTTAAGAAAGACAGCAATACGCTCATTGGTGGTATAAATTTAACCGATGTAAAGCGCAGATCATCTCAATCTGCCAATTTGGGCTATTGGATGGGTGTACCGTTTAATAACCAAGGCTTTATGAGCGAGGCCGTTAATACAGTGGTGAATTACGCATTTCATGGGTTGAACCTACACCGCATACAAGCTTCCTGCATTCCCCATAATGCAGCCTCTATCCAAGTATTACGCAAGAACCATTTTGTTGAAGAAGGCTTAGGCCGTAGCTATCTCAAAATAAATGGCAGCTGGCAAGATCACCTCCTTTTTGCAAGGATTAATGAGCTATAAGCTTAATCACACTATAAATTATATTTTCCATTCATAGAATTTAGCCATATTTTTACACGAAAATTAAAAAAAGCGTGTTTAAGCCTAAAAAATAGTGCCAAAAGCTTTAAAAATATGCCAGTAATTCAGTTGGAATATAAGGGAAGCTGGGGTATGTTGCCAAACGTATGTTTTATGGCTGGATTACTCAATTAAAAATTTAATATATGGCAGCTGTATTGTAATTCACTGTTATTATAATTTTGGAAAATCTTTGGTGTTAACTTTAAACAATCATAACAACGTTAGTTCACTACATTGCATCAAGGCATTAGCACAGTGCTTAGTCTTGTGCCTTAGCATTTTAGTTCTTGGCTTAACCCCTCATAAAGCTAGTGCCTTAGAGCCTATCACAATTGACGAAAATTCCACAGCTATTGATTTGACTAAAGTTTTGCAATTTTATCGCGGTGATGGCAACAAACTGCAGGTAACAACAGCGCCCGATCAAGATGGCGTTGTTCGTCGTATTGAGGTGCGCGCAACAGAGAAAGAAGGCCAAGCAGCCGAAAACTGGGCTGTTTTCGCGCTTGCCAACACCTCAGACAAGCAGATAGATCGTCTTATTGTGGCACCCCATTATAAGCTTGCTAATTCTGGTTTATTTTGGCCGCATCTAGGTTCTGTGCGCATTGTCTCCATTACACCTAGTGAGGGTTTTTCTCTCGAGCGTCTCGATAGTGAAAATGCGGATGTATTTTCAATCACCCTTGATCCCAACACCATTATTACCTTTGTGGCCGAACTGAACACGCCCGAGTTATTTGACATCACCATGTGGGAACCCAATGCCTATAAAGATACGATCAACTCTTATACACTTTATCGAGGTATTGTTTTAGGCATTGCTGGGCTTTTGGCTGTATTTTTGACCGTGTTGTTTGTCATCAAGGGCTCTGCAGTATTTCCTGCAACAGCAGCGCTTGCATGGGCAATCTTAGCTTATGTCTGCATTGATTTTGGTTTTTGGGAAAAAATCATTACCATTGCAGCAGCAGACAAGCCCTTTTGGCGCGCAACCTCTGAAACTGGCATAGCTGTAACGCTAGCTGTATTTTTATACATTTACCTTAATCTCGACCGCTGGCATGAATATTCAAAATTCTCAACACCGCTTGTTGCTATAATTGCAGGTGGAATGCTTGGATTGGCTTACTTTTCGCCTGAGATGGCATCAGGTTTTGCTCGTATTCTAATTGCCCTTACTGGTGCTATTGGCGCATTTTTTATTATTGGCCTGTCGATTAAAAGATATGATCGGGCAGTAATGCTTATCCCCATTTGGCTATTACTTTTGGCTTGGATATCCATTACTTTTCTTACCATCATTGGCTCGCTTGATAATGATGTAATCCAATCTGCCCTTACAGGTGGTTTGGTTATGATTATCCTGCTTATTGGCTTTACGGTGATGCAAAATGCCTTTACTGGCGGCCCGCTTTCTCAAGGGCTTATCAGCGATAAAGAACGCCGTGCTTTTGCAAATATCGGTGCTGGCAATATTGTTTGGGATTGGGATGTTATACGTGATAATATTTTCATCAGTGAGGAAATTTCTGGCATTTTAAATATGCCTCAAAATTCATTAACTGGCAGCCCACAAAAGTGGTTGTCCAGCCTGCACCCTGCTGATCGTGACCGTTTTAAAACTACACTTGATTTAATGTTGGAGCATCGCAAGGGGCGCATTACTCAAGAATTTCGCTTGCGCTCTAAAGATGGACATTACCATAATTTCAGCCTCAGGGCACGACCTGTTTTAAACAAAGAATCCATTGTAGTTCGCTGCATCGGCACCCTTAGTGATGTGACTGAAGCACGCCTTACAGAACAACGCCTACAACATGATGCCATCTATGACATTCTAACAGGATTGCCTAATCGTGAATTATTCATAGATCGCCTAGATGCCTTAATTAAAAGCTACACCCAAGAGCGCCCCATTAATCCTACTGTTTTCATTATCGACATCGATCAATTTAAAGACATAAATGAGCAATATGGAATTTCCGTTGGGGACAGCATTATGCTTACCGCATCACGCCGTCTAAATCGCTTGATCAAACCCAAAGATACTCTTGCTCGCTTAAGAGGGGCTCAGTTTGGTTTAATTATAACTTCAATTGCAGATTCTGTAGAAATCGCAAAATTTGCAGAAACCTTGAAGAAAACTCTAAAGTCTCCGATTAATTTCTCCGATAAAGAAATAGTTCTTAGCAGCTCTATCGGCCTTTCTAATATTTCTCAAGAACAAGACACCGCAAACGATGTGATTCAAAATGCAGAGATTGCTTTACTCCATGCCAAACGTGGTGGGGGTAATAAGATTGAACCTTTCAGACCAAATTTCCGTAATTTAAAAGAAGACATTGTCAGTCTAGAAAATCAATTAGAGTCAGCGATTACCAATGGTGAATTGGTCATGCATTATCAGCCAATTATAGACATTAAAAATCGCCGAATTGCCGGCTTTGAAGCCTTAATGCGCTGGCAACATCCTTTGCGTGGCCTTATTATGCCAACTGAATTCATCCCCATTGCGGAGCGCTTAGGATTAACAACCAATATAGGCAAATTGGCCATTATGGAATCTGTGCAGCAATTAAGCAAATGGTTCCAACTGCTAAATAATCAGCAATTATTTATGAGTGTGAATGCCTCAAGCCAGCAGGTTTTACATCAAAACTTAGTCACAGACATGAAATCTGCAATGCTAAAATTTCAAGTACCTGCGGAAAGAATTAAGTTGGAAATCACTGAAAGCATTGTGATGAAAAACAGTGAACAAGCCAGCTTTGTTATCTCTCAGTTAAAAGATCTTGGCATATCTTTAACTCTAGATGATTTTGGCACGGGTTATTCTGCTCTTTCTTATTTGATGCGCTATCCTTTCGATACTTTAAAGATTGATCGCTCTCTGATCCAAGAAAATAACAATGCGGAAAAGCCAGTCATATTACATTCCATTGTTAAAATGGCGCATGATTTAGGTATGGTTGTTATTGCTGAGGGACCTGAATCAGCTCAAGACGTGCGCTATATCGTTGAATCTGAATGTGATTTCACCCAAGGTTACTTCTATGGCAGGCCTGAAAACGCAGCAACTACCACAAAGTTATTGCGTAAGCATTTTGGATTAGATGAAAAGAAAAAAGCTTAAAGCTCACTGCACAAGAATAAAGAAGTGATAGATAAAAGCAGCACCTTAAGCGTGTCCAGAAGTACCCATTAAGAAGGTAGGATTAACCCCCATACTGTTCAAAGCTAAATTATATTTTGCTTCAACATTACGATTAAATATGATCGATTGAGAGGCATGGCAAGTGAGCCACACATTAGCAGCAATTTCGCTATCCAATTGGCCAGCAGACCAACTGGCATAGCCCAATACGGTTAAATATAGTCGAGGGCCTTCATTTGCTGACAATGCCTTTAAAGCATCGAGAGTTCCCGTTAGTGCCACTCCATCATCAATTGCTTCGGTTTGCTCAATCGCATAATCATCGCTGTGAAGAATAAACCCACGTCCCTGCTCTACAGGACCACCATTATAAACATTGATGCCATTAGCACGCTTTGCATGGATTTGCTTCTCACGTTCATCCAGCAACTCTAGTTGAGCAACCAATTCCATAAACGTAAACTCAGGATGGACTTGATTTATTACCAATCCCATGGTGCCGTTTTTATCATGGCCACATATATAAATTAAAGCACGCTCAAAACGTGGATCTTGCATATTGGGCATTGCTATTAAAAATTGCCCTTTATAAGAATTATCAAACTGCATAAAAAAATCCAAAATTTGCTATACTCAAAATCTGACTGACCATTACTGCTAGAGCGCATCACTTATCTACAAATTCATAAATGCACTTTATCCCTTTTGGTATTGCATGTCATTATTCCCAAAACCAACACCCACTTTTAGTGACATGCTATAGTGCATGATACGTTTGAATGAATTCAAAACGCCGCTCTAAATCTCTTATATAGCGCAAGTGATTATTGTCTAAGTGAGTCCACTTAAACGCTACACACGCTAGGGAAGCAAGCCTATATTTAAAAATTGCCATAAAATCTTCACGAAAATATGATCATAATTTAATCGCAATCAAATCGTAAAACGTCTAGTCTCAAGTTTATGAAGATACAGATGATCACACAAATAATCAAACCCCTAATTTTAACAGCGCTCCTTAGTCTGTTAGCTTTCGTTTTATTTCCAGTTTTTGCACAGGCGGCAAGTACTGAATGGAAAGTAATAGATGGTGCGCGCTTTAGATTACATGCAGCACCCATAAAGGATGAAAATAACCATTCCACAATGCCTTGGGGGATAGCCATTGAGATTGAACTGGATGAGGGATGGAAGACTTATTGGAAAAATCCTGGTTCATCGGGCGTACCGCCACTGTTTAAATGGCAAACTTCAAAAAACATCAGCCAAGAACCCGTGATGCAATTTCCTACCCCAGCACTCTATGATGACGTGAATGGCAAGATCATTGGCTATAAGCACCGTGTAGTTTTTACTAGCGACGTTCGTGCTCTTAATGAAGATCAGCCAATAAACCTT
>CAKMZG010000064.1:0-5545 GCA_929200335.1 uncultured Alphaproteobacteria bacterium
GCAGCCGCGGGCAGCTCTGCCATACTTGGTATGTGTGATGGCTTGGAATTACCCGGCACCTTTGGATTGGACTATGGGCAAATTAAAATCCTTGCCCCTGGCGGCATCTCTAATGATCGCCCGCTAAAAGGTCTAGCAGAGGATGATATCACCATCGCTCAAAAAGATTTCGATGGCGCTAATCTAACCAAAGACGATAATATGATCGTACTTTCTGCAAGTGGTTCAACCCCCTATGCCGTTGAAATGCTAAAATTGGCGAAAACTAAGGGACTCTTTACCATCGCCATTGCCAATAATGACAACACGCCCATTTTGAAACTGGCAGACATAGCAATATATTTACCTACACCATCAGAAATAATTGTAGGCTCAACACGTATGGGGGCTGGCACTTCACAGAAAATTGCTATAAACTTACTATCAACACTGATGGCAATTTACCTTGGCCATGTTTATGACGGCATGATGGTCAATGTAATTGCTGACAATAAGAAATTAAAACAACGCGCAGTTCGCATCGTCTCAACCATTACAGGTTGTGATGAAAATAAAGCTTCTGCCTGCTTAGAACTTACAGGTGGCAGGGTTAAGTCTGCAGTTTTAATTGCATCAGGGACAGGCGATTACAAGGAAGCAAATCAATTGCTCCTCAAGCATCGTGGCAACTTAAGAGCTGCACTGTCCGATCTTACTAAAGATCTGTGATACTACTATCTATGGGGCAAAAAAATGATTTAGCATGAACAATATTAGTTCATGCCATATGAAGGCTTTTGAGGCACAAATGTGTTTTAAAAGAATTTGAAATGTAAGTGCCTGAGGAAGTCTTGCACTCTACATGCCTAAACGCCGGATTGTCGTAATCGATCGATAACGTCAATTTATATATAGATTGGAGAAATATTATGCGTTTAATTCCACTACTTGTTTCAGCGAGTGCCCTAGCGCTCTCAACAGTTTTAACATCCACAGCATTTGCTGAAGATAAAACCATTACCATTGAAAGCTGGCGCAGTGATGACCTTGAGATTTGGCAGAACAAAATTATCCCTGCTTTTGAAGCCAAGCATCCAGGTATTAAAGTTAAGTTCACCCCTTCTGCACCTACCGAATATAATGCAGTATTGAACTCAAAGTTAGAAGCAGGCACCGCAGGTGATATCATTACATGTCGCCCCTTTGATGCCTCCCTTACCCTTTATGAAAAAGGCCATTTAGCTGAGATACAAGATTTAGAAAATATGAGTCACTTCAGCTCAGTTGCTAAATCTGGTTGGAGCACTGATGATGGTGCAAAATCATTTTGTGTGCCAATGGCATCTGTAATCCATGGCTACATCTACAACAAAGATGCCTTTGATGCACTTGGCCTATCTGTTCCAAAGAACGAAGCTGAGCTTTTTGCAGCTTTAGACAAACTCAAAGCTGATGGCAATTATACTCCAATGGCAATGGGCACCAATGATCAGTGGGAAGCAGCAACTATGGGTTACCATAATATTGCTCCTAACTATTATAAAGGTGAAGAAGGCCGCTTAGCACTTATCAAAGGTGAGCAAAAGCTAACCGATGAGGCTTGGGTTGCACCATTTCGTCAATTGGCAAAGTGGAAAGATTATCTTGGCGATGGCTTTGAGGCACAAACCTATTCGGATAGTCAAAACCTATTTACCCTTGGTCGTGCTGCGCTATACCCAGCTGGCTCATGGGAAATCACAGGCTTTAATAAGCAAGCTGAGTTTAAAATGGGGGCATTCCCGCCACCAGTACAAAAAGATGGCGATGAGTGCTACATCTCCGATCATACCGATATTGGCATTGGCATGAATGCAAAAGGAAACAATCTAGAAGCTGCGAAGACCTTCTTAAATTGGACAGGCACAGCAGAATTTGCAGAACTTTATGCAAATGCATTGCCTGGTTTTTTCCCACTTTCAGATCACAAGGTAAATTTAGAAGACCCGCTTGCTCAAGAATTCATTTCATGGCGTGGTAAATGCAAGTCTACCATTCGTCCGACTTACCAAATTCTATCTCGTGGTAAACCAAACCTTGAAAACGAATCTTGGAATGCTTCTGTGAATGTTATCAAAGGTAAAGAAACACCTGAAGAGGCTGCAAAGCGCCTGCAAGATGGCCTAGCAAGTTGGTATAAACCCCAGCAATAATGTATTTTAGAGCATCTTACACCTACTTGAATGTAGCTTGATGCTCTAGTTTCATTTGTTTGCGCGAATAGTTTTTGTTTAAGTGAATGCACTTAAACGCAACACGCGCTAGAATAAACTTTGGCTGGCTAACAATGGCCAGCTAATTGTTGAAACAAAGTATAACTGGAGTAGGTTGTGCAGCATAAGCGACAGAAAACTAAGCCTAAGATTCGTTGGCATATACTGGTCTTTCTAGCACCAGCTTTAATCATTTATACGCTATTTATGATTTATCCACTTGCTGGCACTATGGAGCTATCTCTTTTTACTTCGCAAAATAACAAAGATGTTTTCATAGGCTTAGATAATTTCAAAACGCTCTTTAGCGATGAACGCTGGGCAAAAGATTTCTGGAATGCTCTTTTAAACAACACATGGTTTTTTCTGATCCATATGTTGGTTCAAAACCCTATAGGCATTCTATTAGCAGCTCTATTAAGTGCGCCTGCCCTACGCTTTAAAACCTTTTATCGTACTTCAATTTTTATCCCAACTATTCTTTCTTTTGTGATTGTTGGCTTTGCATGGAAACTCATCTTAAGTAATCTTTGGGGCATTGCTCCAAGTCTAATGGACATCGTTGGTTTAAAGAGTTTTTTCCAGCCTTGGTTAGGGCGTGAAGCAACCGCTTTAACCACACTATCGCTTATTTCTGTTTGGCAATTTGTTGGCATTCCGATGATGTTGATTTATGCCGCACTATTGAGCATTCCCGATGAAATTATCGAGGCAGCAGAGCTGGATGGCTTAAAAGGAATGTCGCAATTTTGGAAAATAAAATTGCCGCTTATTTTACCATCAATTGGCATCATTTCGATTCTCACTTTTGTGGGTAATTTCAACGCCTTTGATTTAATTTACACAACCCAAGGCGCTTTGGCAGGCCCTGATTTTTCGACTGATATTTTGGGCACCTTCATGTTTAGAACCTTCTTTGGCTTTCAGCTTCAGCAAGGTGATCCAAACATGGGCGCAACCATTGCATCAATTATGTTTTTCATTATTTTGATCGGTGTATCAGCCTATTTATTTTTTGTACAACGGCGCTTACAGCGCTACCAAATGTGAGGTAAGATTATGAAAAGCGCAAGACGTTCCCTTTCCCGATCCCTTAGCTCCCATTTAATACTGGGTGGTTTTACCCTACTCGCTCTATTTCCCATGGCATTAATTGTCATAAATTCTTTCAAGAGCCGCTCAGGAATTTTCAATGCCCCATTAGCGTTGCCAAATTCTCAAACCTTTTCAACCATCGGTTATGACACTGTTTGGGCGCAGGGTGATTTTGTACTATATTTTCAAAACAGCTTGATAGTAACCATTGCATCTTTGTTTTGTGTGCTATTATTTGGTGCCATGGCAGCCTTTGCGCTAACAGAGTATCGCTTCCGTCTAAATACTTTAACAGCCATATTTATAACCCTTGGTATCATGATCCCTATTCGCCTCGGCACGGTTGCTATCTTACGCTTGATGGTTGACCTAGGCCTTGTAAATACACTAACCTCTTTGATACTCGTCTATACTGCCCAAGGCATACCGCTAGCTGTATTTATCCTGAGTGAATTTATGCGGCAAGTATCCGATGATCTTAAAAATGCTGGACGGATTGACGGATTAAGCGAATATCGCATATTCTTTATTCTTGTTCTTCCTCTGGTGCGCCCAGCATTGGCAACTGTAGCAGTTTTTACCATGATCCCCATCTGGAATGACCTTTGGTTTCCGCTCATCTTAGCACCTGCAGAAGCCAGTAAAACAGTCACCTTAGGCGCGCAAGTATTTATTGGCCAATTTATAACAAATTGGAATGCTGTTCTTGCTGCCCTATCCTTGGCGATTTTGCCCGTTCTAATTCTTTACATGATTTTCTCTAAACAACTCATAAAAGGCATTACTGCGGGAGCTGTCAAATGAGTGGCTCAATTATTAAAGTGCTTATTGTTGGCGCGGGCGATATAGGTATGTCACACCTGCAGGCATACAATTCAAATCCTAATTTCTCTATTGTTGGTGTTGTTGATATTCAAAAAATTAATCTACCGGATAGCATGAGTTCAATACCAATACATGAAAATTTTGAGATAGCACTTAAAGCATTAAATCCAGATCTTGTCGCCATTTGCACTTATTCAAACACCCATGCGGAATATGCAAAAATTGCTTTAAATTTTGGCGCTCATATTTTTGTTGAAGAGCCTTGGGCGCTCTCCCTTAAAGATGCGAAAGATGTTTTAGCAACGGCTCAAAAAGCTAAGCGTCAATTAATCATTGGCCATATTTTAAGTTATGATCCCATATGGAACCGCTTTGTGGTGGAGGCTAGAAATCTTGGTGGGCCTTATGTTATTCGCATGGCTGCAAATCAACAAGCTGATGCTCAAAAATGGGAGCTGCATAAAAGGCTTCTACTCAGCGCTCCGCCAATTGTTGATAGTGGTGTGCATTTTGCCTATATCATGTGCAAAATCACCGAATCCAAACCCGTTAAAGTACATGCCATTGGGTTGCGTCTAAGCGAAGAGTTAAACCCCAAAATTTATAATTATGGACAAATGCAAGTTACCTTTTCTGATGGCTCTATTGCTTGGTTTGAAGCTGGTTGGGGACCTATGATGTCAAAAGCTGGCAAGCTGGTACGTGATGTAGTTTGCCCATCTGGCAGCGTCTCAGTGGTTAATGATGAATACAACGATATAACCATGCACAATAACATAAAATCTTCCAATGCTTTAAACTCCGCCATTATAGTACGTCAGGCGAAACCATCCCTTAAAGATGATCATCAATTTGATTGGGATCCATTCAGCGAGACACGCTTACCATTTACGGGAAAAATGAGCCAAGATATATTATGCGAACGGGAACAAAATTACGTTCATAGAGCAATTACTGAAAATCATGATCTAAAAGAACATCACCGTGACGCCATGCTATCACTTGAGATTTGTCTGGCAGCACATAGAAGCATTAGCACCGGAAAATCAGTACATCTGACATAAAGAAAGTTGATTGATATGGGTTCACTTAAATTAAATAACATTCATAAATCCTTTGGCAATGTCGAGGTAATTAAGGGCGTAGACTTAGAAGTAAATGATGGTGAGTTTATCATTTTCGTTGGCCCATCTGGTTGTGGCAAATCTACTTTATTGCGCATAATTGCAGGTCTTGAAGATGCAACAGATGGTGAAATATTAATCGATGGCAAGCGCGTAAATGAAGAAGCGCCTAGTGATCGTGATATCGCCATGGTATTTCAAACCTATGCACTTTATCCTCATTTGAATGTTCGTGATAACATGAGCCTTGGTTTAAAACAGGCTAAACAC
>CAKMZG010000064.1:5555-12760 GCA_929200335.1 uncultured Alphaproteobacteria bacterium
GTGTTGATTCAGCCTCTAACATGTTATCCCTACAAGAATATATGGAACGCCACCCTGCGGAACTATCTGGCGGTCAACGCCAAAGGGTTGCTATTGGCCGTGCCATTGTTAGAAAGCCAGAACTTTTCTTATTCGATGAACCATTATCTAATTTGGATGCAGCACTTCGTGTGCAAACTCGCTTAGAAATTGCCAGTCTACATTATAAATTAAAATCAACTATGATCTATGTAACTCATGATCAAGTTGAGGCTATGACCTTGGCTGATCGCATTGTGGTTTTACATGATGGCATTGTGGAACAAGTAGGAAGCCCAATGGAACTTTATAATGATCCTGCAAATCTATTTGTAGCAGGCTTTATTGGCTCCCCAAAAATGAATTTCATCAAAGCCAGTCAATTAGAAATTCCTAATTGTGAAACCATTGGTATTCGCCCTGAACACATTCAAATTTCGACGACTTCAAATGGCGATAGTTCCATAGAATGGAAAGGCCGCGTGAGCCATGTAGAACATCTGGGTAGCGATACCAATGTATTTATTGATTCAGCCACCACTGGTGATATTTCTATACGTCTATTTGGCGAATATAACATCAATATTGATGATGAGGTTTACCTTACCCCTGATCCAAAACGCATTTATCGTTTTGATGCAACCGGGGCAAGGATAAAGTAAAACGCTCTCTATTCGACTTCGCGTAATATGGAGGCTGGCTTTTGACCAAGCGCGCGCCAGCTTCCCATTAAGCCAAAGCCAATGCTTAGGCTGATGGCAATGCCCAAAGTGGTTAGCGCAACCGACCAGATAAAATTGGCCTCAAAGCCCATGATTTGCGACATTACAAACCAAGAGATTAAACCACCCGCCATAAGCGCAAATATGCCTGTGACAAGTCCTAAAATTAGAAACTCTATAACAAAGCCTTTAATTAATAAGCGCCTCGTTGCCCCTAACATTTTCAAAACGACACTATCATAGGTACGGGTTTCATGACCGGCTGCTAAAGCACCCGCCAAAACCAGAACCGATGCGATTAAAGCTACACTTGCAGCCGCTCGAATGGCCGTTGCCATTTGTCCTATTAATTGATTAACGACAGTTAACGCATCACGCACTCGAACCGAGGTAACATTGGGAAATCTCTTTGTTACTTTTCCTAAAATTTCGCCATCGCTTACACTTTGCTCACCTTTGGCTTGTAGAGTTGCCACATGAGAATGGGGGGCACCTGCAAATGTATTGGGAGAAAAAACCATGACAAAATTAATACCAAGAGATTGCCATTCCACCTGACGTAGGGAGGCTATCTTAGCGGAAATTTTGCGCCCTAAAACATTTACCTCGATCTCATCTCCAAGTTTTAAGCCCAATTCTCCTGCCTCTTCCGCAGAAAAAGAAACCAGCGGTTCGCCAGCATAACCTTTTGGCCACCACTCGCCCTCACTTAGGGTTGAGTTTTCTGGTACAGTCGCAGAATAAGTAATCCCTCGATCGCCACGCAAAACCCATTCACCACCATCAGCGGCTTTATAGTCATTGGCATCAATGCCTCTAAGTTGAGTAATGCGGCCACGCAACATCGGCACACTTTGAATTGTCGCATCATCAACCGCACTTTTTAAAAAGCCTGTAAATTCCTGCAATTGTTTATCCTGCACATCAACAAAGAAAAAATCAGGGGCTTGCTCTGGAATATTACTGCTTACTTGCTGGCGTAAATTGCCATCAATTAAACTTAAAGATACCAAGAGAGCCAAGCCCAAACCAAGGGATAGAACTACAGACTTTGTTAAACTACCAGGGCGGTGAATATTAGCCACCGCCATGCGCAGAGCTGTTGATTTTGAGCGTGGCAAACGTGCCATCATCCACTCAATGGCAATGCCAACCAAGCGCAACAACACAAAGGCCACTAGCATGGCACCAATAAAGGTTACAGCAATGAATTGTTGCTTTGAGAAAAATAGAATCAGCCCAATTAAAAGCGCTGACAAGACTAAAACGCTGAATAAATATTGTGCACTCGGCCAAGTTTTTAAGCTGCCTCTGCTTGCGCGCAACAGTTGAGTTGGTGGAATCTGACGTGCCCGTGCCAAAACCCAAATTGCAAATATCAAAGCAACTAATAGACCATAAACCGCCCCCAATAAAAGCGCACCTGGATAAAATGCGAGGGTATTCCCGATGGGTACAACTGCTGCTAACCCCATGCTAGCAAGCCACGGCATCACCATACCAATAATTAAGCCTAACCCAACCCCTATTAAAGCTAACATAATAATTTGAATAAGATAGAGCCAAAAGACAAATGAATTGCTTGCTCCCAAACATTTAAAACTAGCTATTACCGTTTGCTTTTTAGTTAAATAACTGCCCACCGCATTGGCAACGCCAACCCCGCCAACAATTAAAGCTGCTAAACCAACTAGGGTTAAAAATTGACTGAACCTCAAAAGATTACGTTGCAAGCTGGGCGCAGCATTATCATGGGTTCGAATGCGCCAATCATGATCTGGAAATGCCTCTTTCAACTCATTAACAACAGTTGAAACCGCTTGACTTTGATCCGATAACTTAACTCTAATATGATGGGTATTTAATGCGCCCGGTTGCAACAATTTGGTTTTTTTAAGCGTTGCATCTGTCATTAAAATTTTAGGTCCAAACCCTATCCCTTCCGATACTTTATCAGGTTCATTTTCAATCAATGCTACAATTTTTATGCTCATATCACCCAGCATAAACTGATCGCCTACTTGCAGATTTAATCGCTCCAATAAGGTTTGACCAACGGCAACTTGGCCATCTTTTAACGTCACATTATTAGATAATTTTAATTTCCCATAAAGTGGATAATGTTGATCTATAGCCTTGACCTCAACCAAGGTTTGATCTGAGCCATCCTCTAACCGTGCCATGGCACGTAAACTTGTTAACTCAGTATATTCTCCATAACTTTCAATAACTTCCTTTTCTTTCTCATTGAAGTCGCGGTAAAGCACTGAGAGGGAGAAATCACCACCCAAAATGGCTTGTCCTTCATTTTTCAAACCATCAGAAATAGCCTGAGAAACAGAATTAACCCCAGAAATTGCACCTACCCCTAAAGCAATACAGGCAATAAATATATAAAAACCCCTCAAGCCTCCACGCATCTCGCGAAGAGCAAATTTAAAGGCTAATTGCAGCTCTTGAAAATAGCTCAACCCTTGTTTTGTCTGTGCCATTATGCAGCTCCATCAAGGGCATGACTATCATCAAGGCGGCCTGAGTTAACTGAAATAGTACGCTGGCAACGCTCTGCTAAGCTTGGATCATGGGTTACCAAAATCAAAGTAACATTATGCTTTTCTTGCTGCGAGAAAAGAAGATCAGCAATTTGATCACCCGTATTACCATCAAGATTACCCGTTGGTTCATCAGCAATAATAATTTTAGGTCGAGGCGCAAGCGCACGCGCTAAAGCAACGCGTTGCTGCTCACCACCTGAAAGCTCAGTTGGAAAATGCGACAAGCGTTTGCCAAGACCTACAGCCTCTAGTTCTGCTGTGGCACGTTCAAAACTATCTTTAACACCAGCAAGCTCTAGTGGCACAGCAACATTTTCTAAAGCTGTCATATTAGGAATAAGATGAAAAGATTGAAAAACAATGCCAAAATTTTGACCGCGGAATTTGGCTAATTCATCCTCGCTCAAGGCATTAAAATCTGTACCCTGCATAGTAATAGAGCCTTGGTCAATGCGTTCTAATCCTGCCATAACCATTAAAAGGCTCGATTTACCTGCACCTGAAGGGCCAACAATACCTACGGATTGGCCTTGCGGAACTCTTAAATCAAGTCCTTTTAAAATATGCACCTCACTTGCCCCTTCACCGAGGGTGAGATGAACATTTTTTAGCTCAATTGCATTTTTTTCAGATGTAGATTGTTCTTTTGTCAAAATTTATTCCTATATTACTTGCAAGCCTTATTCGTATGTTCACGAATTTATTTTATACGCGACAACTTTGAAAGCAGATCATGCCTAAAACTACCCATAGATATAATGCCGCAATTTTAGATCGCCAATTAAATATTGGTAATGTTTTGATAAAATTGGGGCTAAGTTTTGTTCTTATCACAACAATCATGTTTCTAAATATTTTGAATGCTAGCATTGCTAATGCTCAAAGTGAAACAAAGATAAAAAAGATTGTTTTTTTCGGGGATAGTCTTGTTGCTGGTTATAATTTGCCTGCAAATGCCGGTGTTGTGGGGCAATTACAATTAGCCCTAAAGAAAAAAGGCTATGATATTGAGCTGGTTAATGCGGGCGTTTCAGGCGACACCACATCCGCAGGCCTGCAACGACTTGATTGGTCGGTTGGCGATAATGTTGATGCCGTTTTTTTAGAACTAGGCGCTAATGATGCCTTACGCGGTTCAAGCCCAGAAAATGCAGAAGAGAATCTGATTGAAATCATCGAACGGTTAAAGGCCAAAAATATTGCAATATTTTTAGCAGGCATGTTCGCACCACCTAATATGGGAGAGGATTATGTCAATAAATTCAATTCTATATATCCCCATCTAGCACAAAAATATGATCTGCCATTCTATCCATTTTTCATGGAAGGCATAGCAAACCGCCCTCATCTACTGCAACAAGATGGCCTTCATCCCAACGAAGATGGCGTTGCAGAAATGGTAAAACGCCTACTACCATTCTTTGAAAAACAGCTAAAAACGAAAGATTAAACACACAATTTATTATTTTCCCCCTTGTTCTTTTTAACAGATCACACCATATTATTGATAAAGATTGAATCTGTGGAGGGATTAACTGGACTATATTCATTAATAATTTATGATTTAGTCTATAACATACCACCAGTTTTAAAGTAATAACGTTTAATATTGAAATCTTGAGAGGATATCATGTCTGAATTTAATAATTACCAAACACAATCAAGAGCGCAAACGATTGACCGCGCTGAGGTTGATGCAGGTTTACGCGCTTATATGCTACGCGTGTATAACTATATGGCAGCGGCACTTGCAGTTACTGGCGTAGTTGCTTTAGGTACTGCAACACTGGCACAATCTAGCCCAGCATTTGCACAAGCTTTATATTTCAGCCCCCTAAAATGGGTGGTTTTCCTAGCACCTCTTGGCATGATTTTCTTCCTTGGACATGCCATTAATAAATTGAGCGTCGGGGCTGCACAAACAGCCTTTTGGGTATTTGCAGCATTGATTGGTGTTTCTATGTCATCAATCTTTTTGGTATTTACCGCAACAAGCATTGCACAAACTTTCTTCGTGACAGCTGGCGCATTTGGTGCATTGAGCATCTATGGCTACACTACACAGCGCGATTTAAGCGGCATGGGAACATTCTTATTCATGGGTTTAATCGGCCTTGTGCTTGCTATGGTTGTTAATTTCTTCTTGCAATCAAGCGCAATGCAATTCGCTATTTCAGTAATCGGTGTTCTTATTTTTGCAGGTCTAACTGCATATGACACGCAAAAAATCAAAAACACATTTGATTATGTTGCTCACGATGGTGAGTTGATGGCACGTTCTGCTATCAATGGCGCGCTGGCTCTATATCTTGATTTCATCAATATGTTCCAGTTCTTGCTACATTTTCTTGGTAACAGTGAATAAAATCACAACAACTGTTTTGACACAATGATTAAAAGGCGCTTAGAGTTCTAAGCGCCTTTTTTATCTTATTTAAGTAGAAATACCATGACTGACATCAAATTCCGCCCAGCAGAAGTTGCTGATATTCCGGCAATTACTGAGATTTACAAAGAAGCTGTTTTATTTGGCACAGCCAGTTTTGAGCTGATTGCTCCCAGTAAAGAGGAGATGTTAGCCCGTTTTGAAAAATTGCAAAACAGCAATTATCCCTATTTTGTAGTCTGTGAGAAAGATAAAGTACTGGGCTATGCCTATGCTGGTGCTTATCGAGAGCGCCCTGCTTATAATTGGACTATGGAAAATTCAATCTATATGCATAAGGATGCAAGGGGCAAAGGCATTGGTAAACAACTCATGCAATGCGTGATTGATGCAGCCAAACAACGTGGGTTTTGCCAAATGCTGGCAAATATTGGTGGCTCTGACAATATTGGCTCGATAAAACTCCACGAATCATTAGGATTTCAACATATTGGAACCTTCCCAAATCTTGGTTGGAAATTTGAACGTTGGCATGATTCTGTGATGATGCAGCTCTCGTTACGTGAAAATGATGATGAAAAGCCCGAAAAAATTAAATAAACCACTTTTTTATTTACATTTAATTTAAGAAAAAACTATAATAGTGGCCTTACGTTTCGTAATCTTTTTTAGTGGGGTACACTTTTTATGAATTTCAAGAACATTTCAAATATTACAGCAAAATCTATCGGCATGATTGCATTTACTTTAATGCTCGGCTTAACGGTAAATAACGCCAATGCCGCTAAATGCAGTAATACGGGTGCAAATTTCAACAATTGGAAAAAGCAATTTGCTAAAGAGGCCAAAGCCAAAGGCATTAAGCGCAAAGGCTTGGCTGCGCTTGCAAAAACTAAATATGCAACTTCTACAATTAAAGCTGATCGCAATCAAAAAAGCTTTAGATACTCCTTGAAGAAATTCATGAAAATTCGCGGGGCTAACGCTATTGTATCCCGTGGTCGCGGCAAGAAAAAATCTCATGCACGGCTTTTTGCAAAATTAGAAAAACGCTACGGTGTACCAGCAGGGCCATTGCTTGCAATTTGGGGTATGGAAACAGGATTTGGCGGCTTTTTAGGCAATTCTAATTTGGTATCAGCAACAGCAACCCTTGCCTATGATTGCCGCCGCTCAGCATTTTTCACTCAGCATCTATATGCAGTTTTAAAATTAGTTGATCGTGGTGTTGTGAACAGCAAAACCAAAGGCGCGCGCCATGGTGAATTAGGTCAAACCCAATTCTTACCGGGTAATGTTTTACGCTATGGCCAAGATGGTGATGGTAATGGTCGCATTGATATGGTGCGCTCAAAAGCTGATGCTCTTGCATCAACGGCAAACTTCTTACGCGCCCATGGCTGGAAACGTGGCGCTGGCTATCAACCTGGGCAACCTAATTTCCGTGCCATTCAAGGCTGGAATGCCGCTGGCGTTTATCAAAAAGCAATTGCTATAATGGGTAAAAAAATCGACGGGAAGTAA
>CAKMZG010000065.1:0-11953 GCA_929200335.1 uncultured Alphaproteobacteria bacterium
AATTAAAGTTGATCGGCCTTCAGAAGTTGCGGCGGCATCACGAAGGTGCGCAACAAGTTTGTCTAATTCCAATGTTTGCATATCATCCCCTCCATTAGCCCATCTTCATTTCTACTACAGTACTCCTTTTTAGACGCGCAAAACTCAAGGAATGTTGAGTACTATTTTTCCTACATAACCCTTTTCACCAAAACTCTTTTGCGCTTTGCTGATGTCCTTTAAATGATGCGTCTCCGCAACAAGAGGTTTGATTTGTTCTGCTTCAATGCGTTTGATGAGGTTTCCGAACACTTCCGGTTCCAACACAGTGCATCCAAAGAAACTCAGGTCTTTCAGATAAAGTGTGCGCAAATCCAGCTCAACCATGGGCCCGCCAATGGCGCCGGCAACAGCATATCGCCCACCCTGACGCAAAACATCAAGCAATGCAGGCCATCCTGCTCCTGCAACGAGATCGATAACTACATCTACACTGCCATTACCTAATTCCTGAACTAGATTAGCATCTCGGGTTAGTGTTCTTAAGGCACCAAGTTGAGTGAGTGTCTCTGCCTTAATAGGACTGGTGATAGCATAAACTGTTGCACCGCGCGCTTGGGCCAATTGGACTGCAGCAGAACCAACACCTCCCGAAGCACCCGTCACCAAAACAATGTCACTTTTCCCCACTTTTGCCCGCGTGAGCATGTTTTCCGCAGTTGAGTAAGAGCATGGAAATGAGGCGAGTTCTACATCAGACATATTACTCTCAACGCGATAGGCATGCCTTGCCGCGACCTTCGTGTACTGTGCGAATCCTCCATCGCATTCAGAACCGAAGTACCATGCGATATCCAACTTAGTGCCATCAACTTCTCGAATGCATGGTTCGATGTTAACCCGCTCACCAATACGCTTGGGATCAACGTCGTCACCTACGGCTACAATTTCACCACATACATCAGCACCTTGTATACGAGGAAATTCTAGAGGCTTACCTGACCAAGTCGCGTCGTCTGCTTCCGCATCCCCTTTGGAATACCACGCAAGGCGCGTGTTAACATCGGTATTGTTAACAGCAGCAGCACGGACCCTGATAACAACATCTTGTGGACCAGGTTCAGGAATGGCGAGGTTCTTTCGATATTCCAACATCTCTGGACCGCCGTGTCCATTCAGCAACACACCTGACATTTTGTTTGTTACATTCATGAAAACAGCCTTAGGTAGAATGATTAATCTACTTGAATAAGCAAAATAACTACTCTACATCGTCAAGTATGATTGATACTGCCACAAAAATTGCCTCTGGGTTGGAGCAAGCCTTCGCCGCTCAGGGCTTTGCAGAGACCAATGTTGAAGCTTTGAGAGATGCCGCCGGTGTTAGCTTGAGAACACTTTATAAATGCCATGAAAAAATGGAATTTAATTGCTGACTTTCCTGCAGGATAAATGTCCTATCATTGCCCCAATTTTAACTTTCTGTAGTTAAGTTTACAGTACCGGTGAAGACAACATTTGCTTTAAATTTAAAATTTTTATTCTTCAAATCTTCTGCAACATATATTTCAAGATCAAAATATTTTAAGTTTAAACATTTTGATCTTGAAATATTATTTTTATCGTGCAATTGTTTTACCTAAATAAGAATTAAGGGAGTTATTCATGCGCATAGCGTGTTTAGGAGGAGGCCCTGGAGGGCTTTATTTTGCAATCTCGATGAAGTTACGTGATCCATCTCATGAGATCGTGGTCATTGAGAGAAATAAAGCCGATGACACATTCGGATGGGGTGTTGTTCTATCTAATGAGACGCTTGAAAATCTCGCGAAAAATGACCCAATAAGTGCACAATCTATTGAAGATCATTTTGCCTATTGGGATGACATTGCACTCCATTTTAAAGGTGAGCGTCTTGTGTCATCTGGTCATGGGTTTTGTGGTGTTGGTCGTAAAAAACTTCTGATTTTACTGCAGGAGCGAGCGAGAGAACTTGGCATTGAAATACATTTTGAAACTGAAGTGGATAGCGCAGAAAATTATAAATCTGAATATGACGTGGTGGTAGCCTGTGACGGGTTAAATTCAAAAACTCGGATGCTTTACACCGATGTTTATAAACCTGATATTGAAGATCGTCTTTGCCAATTTATTTGGCTTGGGACGCATCAAAGATTTGATGATGCATTTACGTTTATTTTTGAAGAAACTAAACATGGATGGATTTGGGTTCACGCCTATCAGTTTGATGATAATACGGCAACATTCATTGTTGAATGCTCCCAAGAGACATACGATGGATTTGGCTTTGCTGATCTAACTCAGCAAGAAACTATCGAAATTTGTGAAAATATTTTCAAAAATCATCTTGATGGCCATTCTCTGATGACAAATGCAAAACATATCAGAGGATCTGCATGGATACGTTTTCCACGTGTTCTTTGTGAAAAATGGAGTCATGAAAATGTTGTTTTACTTGGTGATGCATCTGCAACGGCTCATTTCTCTATTGGCTCGGGTACAAAACTTGCGCTAGAATCTGCAATTGCGCTTGCTGAATATTTACACACAGAACCAACTTTAGAATCGGCGTTTAATAAATATCAAGACGAACGTCGATTAGAAGTCCTACGTCTTCAATCGGCTGCGCGCAATTCAATGGAATGGTTTGAACATGTAGAGCGTTATCTACATCTTGACCCAGTTCAGTTGAACTATTCAATGCTGACACGTTCTCAACGTATCAGCCATGAGAATTTACGTGTTCGTGATGCGAAATGGCTTGAATCCGCAGAACGTTGGTTTATGACACAAGCTGGTGTTGCTACAAGTCAACCTGTTCGTTCTCCGATGTTTGTCCCTTTTAAATTAAGGGATATGGAATTGAAAAATCGTATCGTTGTTTCCCCTATGGCACAATATAAAGCAATTGATGGTTTGCCTACAAATTGGCATCTCGTTCATTATGGTGAACGGGCTAAAGGTGGTGCAGGTCTCGTCTATGTGGAGATGACTTGTGTTAGCGCTGAAGGACGCATTACACCAGGTTGTCCAGGGCTTTATGCGCCTGAACATGAAGTCAAATGGCGAGAGATCACAGATTTTGTTCATAATGAAACAGACGCAAAAATTTGTTGCCAGCTTGGTCACTCAGGACGAAAGGGTTCTACCTGTATTGGCTGGGAGGGTATGGATCAGCCATTAAAAGATGGAAATTGGAAATTGGTTTCTGCTTCTGCTATCGCGTGGTCAGATAAAAATGCTAAGCCACGTGAAATCACCAAAGTAGAAATGGACGAAATAAAGAAGCAATTCATTGCGGCAACAATCATGGCAGATCGCGCAGGGTTTGATATGATTGAACTTCATGCTGCGCATGGCTATCTGCTATCCTCCTTTATCTCTCCAGTTTCTAATATCCGCACCGATGAATATGGTGGCAGTTTAGAAAATCGCCTGCGTTGGCCGCTTGAAGTTCTCAATGTCATGCGAGATGTTTGGCCTGCTCAAAAGCCTATGTCTGTTCGTATTTCAGCAACAGATTGGATTGGTGAAGATGGCGTAACACCTGATGAAGCTGTTGAAATAGCAAAGCACTTTAAACAGGCAGGTGTCGATTTGGTTGATGTATCAGCCGGACAAACAACGCTTGACGCCAAGCCAATTTATGGCCGCATGTTTCAAACGCCATTTTCAGACCGCATTAGAAATGAAGTAAATATTCCAACTATGGCAGTTGGTAATATCTACGAAGCTGATCATGCAAACTCTATTTTGATGGCGGGGCGTGCTGATCTTGTTGCTATCGGTCGACCTCATCTAGCCAATCCATATTGGGCACTTCATGAGGGAACAAAGATTGGAGATAGACAGGCGTCAGATTGGCCAGATCCTTATTTAGCTGGACGTGATCAAATATGGCGTAATGCTGATCGTGATGCTGAAATAATGGGTAAAGTATGAGTATTACCAATAAACATGTAATAGTAACAGGTGGTGGCACTGGTGTTGGTGCTGCAACAGCACATGCGTTTAAAAAAGCCGGTGCAAATGTTACAATTTTGGGCAGAACAAAAAAAACGCTAGAAGCGCAAAATCTTCCTTATCAAGTGTGTGATGTGACGGACAATGATTCTGTTATGTCAGCATTTGATGCAGCTCGCAAGATAAATGGTGCAATAAGCATTGTTATTGCAAACGCAGGTGTAGCCGAGAGTGTTCCTTTTTCTAAAATGACTGCTGATGATCTTAATAAAATGTTATCTGTTAATTTGGGCGGTGTAGTAAATACATGGCAGGCAGCTCTTGAAGATATGAAATCTGAAGGTTGGGGGCGCTTAATAGCAATTGCTTCGACAGCTGGATTGAAAGGCTATTCCTATGTTTCGGGCTATTGCGCAGCCAAACATGGCGTCATTGGGCTGACCCGAGCATTAGCAATTGAGTTGGCACAATCGGGTATTACTACAAATTCAATTTGTCCAAGTTTCATTGAGACACCACTTCTGGAGAGATCTATCAAAAATATAGTTTCTAAAACTGGAATGACTGCTGAAAATGCTGCTAAGACCATGCTCAAGGAAAATCCGCAGAATCGTTTCATTCAAACTGACGAAGTTGCGGATACTGCAGTTTGGCTTTGTAGTGATAGCGCACGTTCAATTAATGGACACTGCCTAGCAATTACAGGTGGTGAAATATGAGTACTAAACAACAGCAAAAGGGTGAGCCTCTTTCAAAGGAAAGACTTCGTCTTTGGATAAAACTGCTTAAAGCACATAGTTCACTTGAAACTGAACTGCGCCGTCGTTGTCGAGAGCAATTTAAAACAACTTTGCCAAGATTTGATGTATTGTCGGCGCTCGCTCGCACTCCGAACGATTTGAAAATGGGTGAAATATCCGTCCTTTTGAAAGTATCAAACGGAAACATAACTGGAATTGTTGATCGCCTGACAGAAGACGGTCTAGTAATAAGGGTTGCTGCACCATCAGACCGACGTGCACAATTAGTACGCTTGACAAATGCGGGCATGAAGTCATTCAATGAAATGGCTAAAGCCCATGAAGCTTGGCTGAATGAACTATTGGGTAGTCTAGACATTGATAAGCTGAATGAGTTTCAAAACCTACTTGATGATGTAACCAATCATTTTAAACACATAGGAGTGAATGACGATGCGTAATGACACAAAACACTTCAACTGTATGATAGAGGGTTCCATCGCTAAAATTTCATTGAATCGTCCTGAACGCAAAAACCCACTTACTTTTGATAGTTATGCCGAGCTTCGTGATTGGTTTCGTGATTTAGTTTATGATGATACTGTTCATGCTGTCGTTTTTTTACCTAATGGTGGCAATTTTAGTTCAGGCGGCGATGTCCACGAGATTATTGGTCCTTTAACAAAGATGAACATGAAAGAATTGTTAACTTTTACGCGCATGACCGGTGATCTTGTTAAGGCTATGATCAATTGCGGAAAGCCTATCATTTCAGCAATTGATGGTATATGTGCGGGAGCTGGCGCTATCATTGCAATGTCATCTGATCTGCGCATCGCGACATCTAACGCAAAGGTGGCATTCTTGTTTAATCGTGTAGGCTTAGCAGGTTGCGATATGGGAGCATGTGCAATATTGCCACGTATCATAGGTCAAGGCCGTGCCAATGAGTTACTTTATCTTGGACGTTCCATGACGGCACAAGACGGTGAGAATTGGGGATTTTTTAATTCAATTGTAGATGTTACAGAACTAGATGATGCGGCGACTGCAATGGCGCAACGCATTGCATCAGGGCCTACCTTTGCTAACTCAATGACCAAAACTATGCTCAATCAAGAATGGTCTATGTCATTGGAACAAGCCATTGAAGCTGAAGCCCAAGCTCAAGCAATTTGCATGCAAGGCAATGACTTCAAGCGGGCATTTGATGCGTTTGTTGCCAAAAATCAACCAATTTTTGAGGGTGATTGATGACTGATAAATCCTTTCTTTCTTGGCCATTTTTTGATGACAATCACCGTGCCCTTGCTGCTAACTTAGATACATGGGCTAGGGATAATCTTGCTGGACTAGATCATAGTCACACCGATCAACTATGTCGCGATCTTGTTAAAATGCTTGGCGATGCAGGATATCTCAAATACTCAGCAACAATTGATGATGTGTTAGATGTTAGATCACTTTGTTTAATTCGCGAAACGCTCGCTCGTTACGATGGATTGGCTGATTTTTCATTTGCTATGCAAGGTCTGGGTACTGGCGCATTGTCTCTATTTGGTTCTGATGCACAAAAGACAGAATGGTTGACAAAAACACGGTCAGGAAATGCTATATCCGCTTTTGCTCTCACTGAACCTCAATCAGGCTCTGACGTTGCTAATTCTACTATGACTGCGACATTAGATAATGATGAATATATCCTAAACGGTGAAAAAACATGGATTTCCAATGGTGGAATTGCCGATGTTTATACGCTTTTTGCAAGAACCGGTGAAGGGCTAGGGGCAAAAGGGCTTTCTGCATTTATTATACCAGATAAAATAGATGGATTTGAAATTTCTGAGCGTCTTGAAACAATCGCCCCTCATCCACTTGCCACTTTAAAATTTACCGATAGCAGAATTCCTGCTACTTGGATGATTGGTAATCCAGGAGAAGGTTTCAAGATTGCAATGTCCGTATTAGATGTTTTCCGTCCGACTGTCGCTGCTGCTGCATTAGGATTTGCACGCCGCGCATTGGACGAATCACTTGAACGTGTAACCTCCCGGCACGTTCAAGGTTCTCCTTTATCTGATCTGCAATTGGTGCAGGGTCACATTGCTGATATGGCGCTAGATATTGATGCAGCAGCCTTGCTTGTCTATCGTGCGGCTTGGGCTAAAGATAATGGTGCTGCGCGTATCACTCGTGAAGCAGCAATGGCAAAATTGTTTGCCACTGAACGAGCTCAAGAAGTTATAGATAAGGCTGTCCAGTTGCATGGAGGTGATGGGGTTAGAAATGGCCATATTATTGAATCTTTATATAGGGAAATTCGAGCGCTTCGAATTTATGAAGGTGCTTCGGATGTTCAAAAGGTGATTATTGCACGTCAAGAAATTGGCGCAGCTAGGGGAGCAAAATGAAATTAAATATATCTGCACATGTGGATACATTCGCAAGGGATAATCTACCACATTTTGAAAGCTGGCCAGATTTATTACTGGATGGATTTGAGTATCCTGAACATCTAAATATTGGTGAAGAACTATCTGATTCCATGGTTGAACGTGGTTTTGGCAACAACACAGCTTTGATCGGCAATGGTCGTAAAAGAACATACAAGGAGCTTACTGATTGGACTAATCGTATTGCAAATGTATTGGTAGATGATATTGGTATAAAGCCAGGTAATAGAGTTATGATCCGATCTGCTAATAATCCGGCAATGGTAGCATGTTGGTTGGCTGCTACTAAGGTTGGTGCAGTTATCATTAATACAATGCCGATGTTGCGAGCTAGTGAATTAGCTAAATATGCAGACAAAGCTGAAATTGAATATGCGCTATGTGATACACGTCTTCTGGAAGAGATGAATGGTTGCATGGCGCTAAGCCCATTTCTCAAAAGAATTGTTGGGTTTGATGGAACATCAAATCACGATGCTGAACTTGATCAATTAGCTTTGGAAAAATCCATCCATTTTAATGCAGTCCAAACTTCCCAAGACGATGTGGCATTATTGGGTTTTACATCCGGTTCTACCGGAGAACCCAAAGCCACAATGCATTTTCATCGTGATATATTGATCATTGCGGACAGTTATGCAAAAGAAGTGCTACAAGTTACACCTGATGATGTATTTATTGGTTCTCCTCCCTTAGCTTTTACATTTGGTTTGGGTGGACTTGCGGTGTTTCCACTTCGCTTTGGGGCAACTGCGACTCTTTTGGAGGATGCCTCCCCTTCTAATTTGATTGAAATAATAGAAAAATACAAAGCCACTATTTGTTTCACTGCGCCGACGGCTTATCGAATCATGATGCGAGCAATGGACAACGGCGCTGATCTTTCATCACTTCGAGCAGCCATTTCTGCTGGCGAAACACTACCGGCTCCTGTCTATGAAGAATGGAAAGAGAAAACTGGTAAGCCAATGCTTGATGGAATTGGTGCAACCGAGCTTCTACACATTTTTATTTCTAACCGCTTTAATGACCATAAACCCGCTTGTACAGGTAAACCAGTTTGCGGATATGAAGCCAAAGTTGTGGATGAAGAGGGTAATGAAGTTACGACAGGTAAGATGGGGCGTTTAGCAGTTAGAGGTCCAACAGGTTGCCGTTATTTAGGCGCAGAACGTCAATCAGAATATGTTCAAAATGGGTGGAATATTTCTGGTGATACATTTAGAGTTGATGAAGATGGTTACTTTTATTTTGCGGCACGTAACGACGATATTATAGTTTCTTCTGGCTATAATATTGCAGGTCCTGAGGTAGAGGCTGCACTTCTTTCGCATCCTGATATTTTAGAATGCGGGGTTATTGGAGTGCCGGATGCTGAGCGTGGAAATATTGTTCAGGCGCATGTTGTTCAAGCACTTGGAGCCCCAAGTAATGAAGCTCAAATAAAATCCATCAAAGATCATGTTAAGGCAGTTATTGCTCCATATAAATATCCTCGTAGTATTATTTTTGAGAATGAATTGCCGAAAACACCAAGTGGAAAAATTCAACGTTTCCGACTCGTAGACAAATCTAAAAACTGAGGAGAAAACCATGTCATGTGTCCTTATACAAATACGATGTAAGCCAGGAACTTCATACAAAGTTGCCAAGACCATATCTGATCGAGAACTTCATTCAGATTTGTTTTCAGTAAGTGGTGAGTATGATCTTCATATGAAGATGTATGTCCCTGACGAAGAAGACATTGGAAAATTCATCAATGATAATTTGCTCGATATCGACGGGATTGAGCGAACTGTAACCACGCTAACTTTTGTAGCATTTTAACCCGTCCGTATTCTCAAAGGGAGGAAAAAATGAACTTAAAATCCTTAATATTAACGGCTGGCGTTGTTTTTGTTGCCTCAACGTTATCGATTGCATCTTTTGCTGAAACTAAAGTTGGTATGATCACTACATTATCTGGTGGTGGTGCAGGCCTTGGTATTGATGTACGTGACGGTTTTTTGCTGGCCATTAAGCAATCTGGACGAAAAGACATTGAAGTTGTTATTGAAGATGACCAACGCAAACCTGACATTGCTGTTCAGCTTGCAGACAAGATGATACAATCTGAGAAAGTTGATATTCTGACTGGGATTATTTGGTCTAATCTTGCTATGGCTGTTATTCCATCAGCAACGGCTCAAGGAAAATTCTACCTTTCCCCAAATGCTGGGCCGTCTGCACTTGCAGGTAAAGGCTGCCATGAAAACTATTTTAATGTAGCTTGGCAAAACGATAATTTATATGAGGCGGGTGGCGCTTATGCCAATACAGCTGGTTATAAAAACTCCTTTGTTCTTGCTCCAAATTATCCTGCAGGTAAAGATGCAATTATCGGTTACAAGCGCATCTATAAGGGCGACATAGCAGGTGAATTGTACACCAAACTTGGTCAAACAGATTATGCAGCTGAGATTGCTCAAATCAGAGCCTCTGGTGCTGATAATGTATTTTTCTTCTTGCCAGGAGGCATGGGAATTTCATTCTTGAAACAATACAAAGATTCCGGTGTTGATATTCCTCTCACAGGACCAGCATTTTCATTTGACCAGGGTATTTTACAAGCCGTTGGCGATGCTGCGATTGGTGTTGTGAATACATCTCAATGGAACAAAGATCTCGACAATGCAGCTAACAAGGCATTCGTTAAATCTTTCCAAAATGAGTATGGTCGTTTACCTTCACTGTATGCTAGTCAGGGCTTTGATACAGCTAATTTATTAATATCTGCGATTGATAAAGCTGATGTAAAAGATGCTGACGCATTCCGTGCAGCTTTGAAGAAAGCAGATTTTGAAAGTACACGTGGTAATTTCAAATTTGCTGATAACAATCACCCAATCCAATCAATATATGCTCGTAAAGTCATCAAAGAAGGTGATGTCTTCACAAATGAAATTGTTTCGGTTGTTCTTGAAAACCATTCAAATGTTTATGTAGCTGATTGCAAAATGTAAGACAGTTGGCTGGGCTCATTAATTTGGGCTCAGCTTGACTGAAAGGGGTCATAAGTGTCTTTAGTCTTATTTATCGAACAAGTTTTGAACGGTCTACAGTTCGGAATTATGCTGTTTCTAATGGCAGCTGGCCTTACTCTCATTTTTGGCGTTATGGGATTGATCAATCTTGCCCATGGGTCGCTTTATATGGTTGGAGCTTTTGTTGCTGCAACGATAGCTGGTGTAACAGGGTCATTTTTTATTGCCCTATTAGGTGCCCTTGTGGCGGCAGCGCTAACTGGAGCATTGGTTGAACTTTTTGTAATTAGAAGGCTCTACAACAAAGATCATCTTGATCAAGTTCTTGCTACATTTGCACTCATTTTGATTTTCACCGAAGGTACCCGATGGATATTCGGATCTTTCCCACTATTTTTAAACATTCCAGATTATCTTGCGGGTTCAGTTACTCTTCTGTGGGGCATTCAGTATCCTTTTTATCGACTGACATTAATAGTTGTCGGGCTTTTAATTGCTGGCGGCCTAGGCTTGCTAATTAGCAAGACCCGTGTAGGAATTCAAATTCGTGCTGGCAAAAATGATCGCGAAATGATTGCAGCACTTGGTGTAGATATTTCAAAACTTTACACTTTGGTTTTCGCCTTGGGCGCTGCTTTAGCGGGACTTGCAGGTGCATTGGTTGGAACCATCCAATCGGTACAAGTTGGAATGGGTGAACCTGTTCTTATTCTTGCTTTCGTCGTTATCGTTATCGGTGGCATAGGGTCTATCAAAGGGGCTCTTGTTGGCAGCATTCTTGTTGGACTAACTGATACATTAGGTGGAATTCTGCTACCACAATTTTTTGCTCTTTTTATTGATTCAGCAACCGCAACCTCGGTTGGTTCATCACTTGCATCCATGGCAATTTATTTCTTGATGGGGATAGTCTTAATTTGGCGACCAACTGGCTTATTTGGAGCACGATTATGATCAAAGAGCTTCATGTAAATACAATTATTTCCGCAATCCTGATTTGTATCCCAGCTTGGGCATATCTGGCAGATGCACCCTTCACCATTACGCTTATGACTCGTGCAGTAATTTTTGCATTAGCAGCGGTTGGATTAAATATAGCCCTTGGAGTTGGTGGTTTAGTTAGTTTTGGTCATGCTGTATTCTTTGGCATAGGCGGTTACACAATGGGTATTTTGGCCTTCCATGCTCAGACTTTCACCAGTGTTAATGATTGGCTTTTCTTAATAGAAGGAACAAAGTCGATGCCCGCAATTTGGCTTGTGGCTATCATTATTTCTTCTTTTTCAGCCCTTATTATTGGTGTGCTTTCATTGAGAACCTCAGGTGTTTATTTTATTATGATTACATTGGCATTTGGCCAAATGTTCTACTTCTTCACTATTGGCTGGTCTAGATATGGCGGTGAAGACGGACTATTAATCTACGTAAGAAACGAGTTTCCAGGCTTGAATACACTTGATCCAATTCAATTCTACAGCATTTGTTTGGCAATTTTATTTGTTACGCTTTTCTTAATGTCTAAATTGATAAAATCTCCGTTCGGACTGGCACTTAATGCAGCACGACAAAACTCCCAAAGAGTCGTTACCGTTGGATTGAATCCAACACGATTAAAGCTAATTGCTTTTGTTATTTCAGGCGCAATTACTGGTTTAGCAGGAGCCTTATTTGCCGATCTTAATCGCTTCGTCAGCCCGACGATGTTCAGTTGGCAATTAAGCGGTGAGATTATTATATTCATTATTATTGGCGGTGTCGGACGTCTCTATGG
>CAKMZG010000065.1:11963-12485 GCA_929200335.1 uncultured Alphaproteobacteria bacterium
TCTCTATGGCCCTGTTATTGGCGCACTTGTCTTTGTTGGCCTTGAACATTTCTTGGGTGGCTTGAGTGATTATTGGCATATCTATTTAGGCATTTTACTTCTTGTGATCGTTCTATTCGGTAAGGGTGGAATTATCGGAATAATATCTGGTAAGGAAAAAGCACATGTCTGACATGATTTTAGCTACTCATGGCATATCTAAAAGTTTTGGAGCATTGCAAGCAAGCAATAATATATCTGTTAATCTAAAACAAGGTGAGATCCATGCCGTTATCGGTCCCAATGGTGCTGGTAAATCGACATTAATTGCTCAAATTTGCGGAACACTTAAACCCGATTCAGGTTCAGTTGAGCTGTTGGGTAAGGATATTACAAAGGAAAGCGCACAGATGCGTTCTATGGCGGGGCTTGGTCGAACCTTTCAAATTTCTGCTTTGGCGATGGAAGACACTGTATTACAAAATACGGTTTTGGGTGCATTGGGTGCTTCCGGTAAACCTTGGCAATTTTTCAAACCAGCAC
>CAKMZG010000066.1:0-958 GCA_929200335.1 uncultured Alphaproteobacteria bacterium
CTGTTAATCGTTCGGTCGCTGGTTCGAATCCGGCCCGGGGAGCCATTTTTATCTCCCTCTTTCAAAATATTTACTCACCATACTGATAATTAGTTGTGATTATTTTGGTTTTCCTTGCACCAATTTTTCTGAATTCAGTTTAAATTTTACAAAATTTTAAGTCTTGACATTCTTTCTTCTGAAGGTGCAAGCTTAAAGTGGCAACATATTGGTATTACAAAATAACAATTAGCAATTTCGAATGATGCTGGAGTTATCATAAGTTGTCATGGGGCATGATTATTTCCAGTACTCTTTTGAGAACTGTAAGGGAGACTACTTAAAATGAACTCATTTTCAAAAATTTTAACTACGGCTTGTACGGCCGCTTTGTTTTCATTGTCACTTGGTAGTGCAGCGCAAGCAAAAAATCTTGTATTCTGTTCAGAAGGCTCACCAGAAGGTTTTGATGCAGCGCTTTATACATCAGGCACAACATTTGATGCTTCATCTCGTCAAATTTTCAATAAATTAGTTGAATTTGAACGCGGAGACACAAAAGTAATTCCTGGTCTTGCTGAGAAATGGGAGGTTTCAGATGATGGTCTTGAATATACTTTCCATCTACGCAAAGGCGTTAAATTCCACAGCAATGACATGTTTACACCAAGCCGCGATTTTAATGCGGATGATGTAATTTTCTCTTTCATGCGTCAGTTGGATAAAGAGCATCCATATCACACCTATGTTGAAGGTGGTGCTTGGGAGTATTTTTCTGGCATGTCCATGCCTGATCTGCTTAAAGGCATAGAAAAAATTGACGAATACACCGTAAAATTCATGCTTTCACGCCCTGAAGCACCGATGATTGCTAACTTAGCAATGGATTTTGCATCTATTCAATCTGCTGAATATGCAGACATACTTGATAAAGCTGGCAAAAAAGAAATGATGAACCAAAGCCCAATTGGCACAGGTC
>CAKMZG010000066.1:968-12455 GCA_929200335.1 uncultured Alphaproteobacteria bacterium
GGTCCATTTCAATTCGTAGCTTATCAAAAAGATGCAGTTATTCGCTATAAAGCGCATGCGGATTATTGGAACGGTAAAGCAAAAATTGACAATCTAATTTTTGCAATCACACCTGATGCATCAGTAAGATATCAAAAATTGAAGGCTGGTGAGTGTCACGTCTCTATTTATCCCAATCCTGCTGATTTGGATGCGATGAAAAAAGATCCAGACATTCAGCTTCCACAACAAGAGGGCTTAAACGTTGGTTATCTAGCATATAACACCCTTGTAGCGCCATTCGATAATCCTAAAGTGCGTAAAGCATTGAATATGGGTATTAATAAACAAGCAATTTTGGATTCAGTCTTCCAAGGTGCTGGTAAAGCTGCAACGGCACCAATTCCGCCAACCATGTGGTCTTACAACGCAAACCTTAAAGATGATGCATTCGATCCTGAAGCTGCAAAGAAGATGCTTGCTGATGCTGGTGTAAAAGACCTTAAGATGAAAATCTGGGCTATGCCTGTGCAGCGCCCATACAACCCAAATGCACGTCGTATGGCTGAAGTTATTCAGGCTGATTTTAAAAACATTGGCGTTGAAGTAGAAATCGTATCCTTTGAATGGGGTGAATACCTAAAGCGCTCTAAAGAAAAAGATCGTGACGGCGCAGTATTGCTAGGTTGGACTGGTGATAATGGTGATCCAGATAACTTCCTTGCTGTTCTTCTTGGCTGCGATGCAGTGGGAGGTTCAAACCGCGCACAATGGTGCCACCAGCCATTTGAGGATATCATTCAAAAAGCAAAACGCGTATCAGACAGTGCTGAGCGTACAAAACTATATGAGCAAGCTCAAGTTGTATTTAAAGAGCAGGCTCCATGGGCAACTATTGCGCATTCAGTTGTTTCTCAACCAATTAGAAAAGAAGTTAAAGATTGGAAAATTGATCCATTCGGCGGCACAATTTTCTATGGTGTTGATGTTGAATAACCGTTTCTAACTATATTTTTATCAGGTGGCAGATTGTTCATTGCATTTTGCCACTTGGAATTTAGCAAAATAGGTTTCCATGTTATCTTTTCTTCTTCGCCGCATTGGTATGATTATTCCAACATTTTTTGGTGTTACTATTGTTGCGTTTTTCTTCATTCGTGCAATTCCTGGTGATCCCGTTTTACTTATGGCAGGCGAACGCGGCATGTCTGAGGAGCGCTATAATCAATTGATGAATCAATTCGGCTTCGACCGTCCACTTTGGGAACAATATATGTCCTATATCGGGGGCGTGTTACAAGGAGATTTAGGGCAAAGTTTTGTAACCAAGAAGCCCATATGGGATGAATTTTTCGCTTTATTTCCTGCCACATTAGAATTGGGTCTCTGCGCGATCATAATCGCTGCATTAATCGGCATTCCTGCTGGCATGATCGCTGGCATTAAGCGCGGCAGTATTTTTGATTATAGCATTATGTCGACGGCTTTGATTGGCTATTCCATGCCTATTTTCTGGTGGGCGCTATTATTGATTATCGTATTTTCTACAACGCTCGGCTGGACACCTGTTTCTGGACGCATATCGCTGTTATATTATTTTGAACCCCATACAGGTTTTATGTTAATAGACAGCTGGCTATCTGGTGAAAAAGGTGCTTTTTCCTCTGCTGTACACCATTTAGTTTTGCCAACCATTGTGCTGGCCACTATTCCACTGGCCATTATAGCACGGCAAACGCGCTCTGCTATGCTTGAAGTTTTAGGCGAAGATTATATTAGAACCGCCCGCGCAAAAGGCTTAAAACCTGCACGAATCAATGGCGTACACGCGCTGCGCAACGCACTTATTCCAGTAATCACCACCATTGGTTTACAAGTTGGCGTACTTTTAGGCGGAGCTATTTTAACCGAAACCATTTTTGCATGGCCAGGCATTGGCAAATGGATGGTTGATAGTATTTCACGACGTGATTACCAAGCTGTACAAGGTGGCGTATTAATGATCGCCATGATGGTCATGCTCGTTAATCTCATTGTTGATGTGCTTTATGGCCTCGTTAATCCAAAAATTAGAAATACATAGGGAGAATTATTATGGCACACTCAAATTCGTCAGCAAATTCACCCGCGATTGATTTAACGGACGAAAATGTCCAAGCTTTAACCCGCCCTCACCCATTGAAAGAGTTTTGGTATTATTTCAGTGAAAATAGAGGCGCAGTCATTGGTTTTTATTTCTTTTTGGCAATTGTTATTATTGCCCTATTAGCGGGCATCATTGCACCTCATTCACCAATTGAGCAATATCGCGAACATATATTACAACCGCCCGTATGGGCTGATGGCGGCTCTTGGCAATTCATCTTAGGCACCGATCAAGTGGGGAGAGACATGCTCTCACGGCTCATTTATGGTGCACGATATTCCCTATTCATCGGTCTTTTTGTAGTCACCGTTGCCATGTTTGCCGGCATTCTGATTGGCTTAATTGCTGGTTATTTTGGCAAATGGATTGAGATGGTTATCATGCGTGTGATGGATATCATCCTTGCATTTCCAAGCCTGCTGTTGGCTTTAGTTTTGGTTGCCATTTTAGGGCCAAGCCTTATTAACGCGATGATCGCTATTGCAATAGTGCTACAACCGCATTTTGTGCGATTAACCCGCGCTGCCGTTTTAACTGAACGCGAAAAAGACTATGTGGTTTCGGCCAGAATGGTGGGGGCAACCAGTCTGCGCTTAATGTTCATTACAATTCTACCCAATTGTATGGCGCCCTTGATTGTCCAAGCAGCCCTTTCCTTCTCAACAGCAATTTTAGATGCAGCAGCGCTCGGCTTTTTAGGCCAAGGCGCACAGCCGCCAACACCAGAATGGGGAACCATGCTTGCAGAGGCGCGTGAATTTATTTCTCGTGCATGGTGGGTGGTCACCTTCCCTGGCCTTGCTATTCTCTTGACCGTGCTAGCCATCAACCTGATGGGTGATGGTCTTCGCGACGCTCTAGATCCAAAATTGAAACGGAGTTAACCCATGGCTTTGTTAGAAATTAAAAATCTTACGATAGAGTTTAAAACTGGTGGCGGATGGTTTCGTGCAGTGGATAGCATTTCGCTCTCATTAAACAACGGTGATATTTTGGCTATTGTTGGTGAATCTGGTTCTGGTAAATCCGTATCTATGCTTGCCATAATGGGATTATTGCCATGGACAGCAAAAGTAACTGCCGATGCTGTTCTATTCAATGGCATTGATATTTTAACGCTCACCGCTGCAAAGCGCCGAAAGATCATAGGCAAAGATATTGCAATGATTTTTCAAGAACCAATGTCGAGTTTAAATCCATGCTTTACGGTTGGCTTTCAAATCAAAGAAGCCATAAAAACCCATTTGGGCGGCACAAAAGCTGAATTGCGTGAACGCACCATTGAGTTAATGGATCAAGTGGGCATTCCAGCTCCCCAGAAACGCTTAACCAGCTTCCCTCATCAACTCTCAGGCGGTATGAACCAACGCATTATGATTGCCATGGCGATTGCTTGCAAACCCAAACTTTTGATTGCTGATGAGCCGACAACGGCGTTGGATGTGACTATTCAAGCGCAAATTTTAGACTTATTGCGAGAGTTGCAAGCTGAAACCAATATGGGTTTGGTTTTAATTACTCATGATATGGGTGTGGTTGCAGAAACTGCTGATTTCGTGAATGTGCAATATGCAGGTCAAAAGGTTGAAACACAAGCTGTTCATTCACTGTTTAATAATCCGCATCATCCCTATACTGAAGCACTATTAAATGCGCTTCCTGAGCGTGCGGAGGGTAGAATACTACCCTCCATTCCTGGTGTAGTACCTGGGCAATTTGATCGACCAAAGGGCTGTTTATTCTCTCCACGCTGCAAACATGCAAGCGCTATTTGCTCACAAACGGCACCTAAATTAAGTTCCACAGCATTGGGATCAGCACTTTGTCATACGCCATTAAATTTTGGTGAAACCGAACCTCTAATTGCAAAGGCGTAATCATATGGCACATCCTGTTTTACGCGCTGAAAATTTAAAACAACATTACACAATCAACGGCGGCCTATTTAAAAGTGAGGCCAAGTTAAAAGCTTTAGATGGCGTCAGCTTCAGCTTACACAGTGGTAAAACCCTAGCCGTTGTGGGTGAATCGGGTTGTGGCAAATCCACCCTTGCGCGTCTTGTTACGATGGTTGAAAGCCCAACTGAGGGCGAAATTTACATCGATGGCATTGCCCTTGATACCAAGGATGAGGCTGCAAAATCTAAATTACGCAGCTCCATTCAAATGGTTTTTCAAAACCCATATTCATCGCTTAATCCACGCCAAAAAATTGGCACAATTTTAGAAGAGCCGCTACTGATTAACCGACCAGATATCAGCAAAAACGAGCGTGAGGAAAAAGCACGTAAAATGTTAGAGCTGGTTGGCCTTAGACCAGAACATTATGCCCGCTACCCACATATGTTTTCAGGCGGCCAACGCCAAAGAATTGCGATTGCTCGTGCGTTGATGCTTGACCCTAAATTGATTGTTTTGGATGAGCCAGTATCAGCCCTTGATCTATCAGTTCAGGCGCAGGTTTTAAACCTGCTGGTTGAGTTACAAGAACGCCTGCAATTAGCCTATTTATTTATTTCTCACGATCTATCCGTAGTAAAACATATGGCAGATGAAATCATTGTAATTTATCTTGGGAAACCTGTTGAGTTTGGAACTGCTGAACAAATTTTCAACAATCCGAAACATCCCTATACACAAGCACTTTTGTCAGCCACACCAATTGCTGATCCAACAAAAAAACGCGAGCGTATTAAATTAGAGGGCGAGCTACCTTCTCCGCTAAACCCTCCTCAAGGTTGTGCCTTTAATCCACGTTGCCGTAATGCATCAGATCAATGCAGACAAGAAAATCCAAGCATTTCCCCCCTTGAAGGGCGAGAGGTTGCTTGCTTTAATCCGGTGTAACTTATTTTTGAATTCATATAGACGCTACACGCGTTAGTGTCCCTTTTAATTTTAAATCCGGCATTAATTTTTAAATCGATGCGCTGTCCATGGCCTTGGAAAACGGCCATATGCCGTTTTAATACGAAAGCCCTCATCCTGTTGATAAATCACATGAGTTCCTTGCTGCTTCAAAGCTTTATAGGAAATTTCCAAGACATTAGGATCATTGCAACTGGGCATTTTTTTAACACCATGAATGATGATCTTTGCCCTTTTACAATCCTCAATGAGGGCATTGGGGCTATATGCAATTGAAAGATATTGATCAGGACTAAATTTATAAACGCAGCCCATTTCATCACAAATAAAACTGGACTTTGTTGCAGCAGTTAATTGAAAGGCCTTTGCCCAATTGCTGGTTTGGAATTTTGATTTTTTAGGGTTTAACAAATCCAACTGTTCAGCATTAATAATGCCTAAAATTTTAGGGTCTTCTCCAATAATCGCTAGGGGTACACTTTTATTATAAATGGCAAACATCGAAAACAATAAAAATGGCACAGACAACAATTTCAATCTTGTTTTAAAAATTGCAAAACACAACAGCGCCAATGTAAAACACAGAATTGAAAACACACTGATTTGCCCCACATTACCCGAGGGTTGAATGCCCTCAATCCAATAGGCAATATCCATAACCCATTCCACCGATTGCCCCATCAAATGAAAAAATGGTTCATCTAAGGCAAATGGGATAAACATCACCGATATGAGCGCTAATGGCATAACCAATATGGTAACAATGGGCATAGCAAGTGTATTGGCGAATAATCCGAACGATGCTACTTGATGAAAATGAAAAGCAGCAAAAAGCCCAGTCGTTAATCCCGCAATTATTGAGGTTGTGATAATGCCAATAAAAAATCGCCAAATAGCAATCATGTTTCTTTTTATTTGGGATAATTCATAGGGTTTAAATTCATTGGATTTAAATTCATCAATAGAGTTTTCCCGCCTCCTTAGAAGCAACTCATAACAGGCGATTAGCGCCACAACAGCGGCAAAAGACATTTGAAATCCAGGTGCCAAAATCGCTTGAGGTGATATTAGAAGGATAAAACTTGCAGCAATAGCCACATTTCTAAGCGTTAAAGCTTTTCGATTGACCAAAATTGCCAAGAGCATGATAACCAGCATAATATAAGCACGCTGAGTGGCAATGCCTGCACCGGATATCAAAAAGTAAAAACTTGATGCACCAAGTGCTGCCACTGCGGCCCATTTCTTAATAGGGTAATGAGCTACTAGATAAGGCGAAAGCGCCAGAAGTGAGCGAATTAGAAAAAACAATGTTGCGGATAAAAGCGCCATATGCAAGCCAGATATAGCAAGGATATGAGCAAGCCCAGATCGTCGTAATGCTAGGTTATCTGATTTTGAAATCCCTGATCTATCACCAATGATGAGCGCGGTAACTAAGCTTGCCTGATTTTGGGGTAAAAGCATTTCAATATGTTGCCTAAGATTTGAGCGCAGCTGCATCAAGCTTTGATAAAGCTCAGCAGATTGCGTAGACTTTTCAAATCTAGGCTTCCCCATGAAAAAGCCTATGCCGCCAATACCTTCAAAAAAACCATGAAAGGTGAAATCATAATTTTTCGGCAACATAGGCCCCGACGGTGCACGAAGTCTTACGAGCCCTGAAACCTTATCGCCGATATTGCCAAAATCTGAAGTTTTACGCGCAGTCACGCGAATGGTTTGTGGTAAATTTTGGCGTTGTTTTTTGTCATAAGTTTCAACCTTTATCCAATAACGCGCGCTTTTATCCGCTCTAATTTCTCGCTTAGTAATTTCCCCAGAAATCTGGGCTGTCATAGAATGAGATAACATTTTAGGATTTTGAAAATCTGCATGTATCTTAGCAACAAACGCACCTAGAAAAATAAAACATGAAGCTAATGCCAATTTACCCAATTGAGGCATTTTTGTTTGAATACGAGATAAGCAATAAGATAAGATTAAAGCGAATGCCAAAGCCCAAATTTGCGGCTCTCTTGGCAAGGAAAAATATATCAAAACCCCAATACCAATCAATATGGGAACAAACAGCAAGAAAATGCCCTGCTCTACCTCATAGCGCATATTGTAAATGAGCCTAGCCTGTTGTTTCACGATGAAATTTTGAGTGCGATATAAAGCCCGTTTAGCCAAGCTAATAGGTGGCTCAATTTGCAGTTCGCTGATAGATCCAAGGTCTGCAGGTTGGCGATAAATTCGAAGGTCTTGCTCATCTCCTTCAGAATGTCTTATAAGCTCTTTATCCCGTTGTCGTTTAATTTATAAAAACCCCTAAAGAATATAAAAATTAAAAAAAAATGAAAAATCATTTAAACATAGGAAGCTAAATGCTTGCCTCACTCTAAAACTATGCTACATCGGAGGCTAAATTACAAATCACAGCATTTAAGCTGATAATTTAAGAAACATACAGGAATTAATATGGCTGAAAAGACCTTGACGCGCTTTGCGCCTTCACCCACTGGTTTTTTACACATTGGCGGCGCAAGAACTGCCCTTTTTAATTGGCTTTATGCCAAGCAAAATGGCGGCGAAATGTTATTGAGAATTGAAGATACTGATCGCGCCCGCTCAACAGATGAAGCCATTGCAGCAATTAAAGACGGCTTAAATTGGCTGGGGCTAGAATGGCAAGGAGAAGCCATTTCTCAATTTGCGCGTGCTGATCGTCACAGTCAAGTGGCCAAACAATTGGTTGATTCTGGCAAAGCCTATTATTGCTACACAACACCAGATGAATTGGCTGAAATGCGCGCCGAGGCAGAGGCTGAAAAACGCCCCTTTAAATATGATGGACGCTGGCGCGATCGCTCTCCAAATGAAGCCCCAGAAGGCGTTGCCCCCGTTATCCGCCTAAAAACACCGCAATCTGGCGCGGTTCAATTTAACGACAAGGTACAGGGCGAGATTAAAATCAATCATCAAGAGTTAGATGATTTTATTTTACTGCGCTCAGATGGCACGCCCGTCTATATGCTGGCCGTTGTGGTGGATGATCACGATATGGAAGTCACGGATATCATCCGTGGTGATGATCATCTTACCAATGCGGCCAAGCAAATCTTAATCTATCAAGCCCTTGGTTGGAGCATTCCTTCTCAGTGCCATATTCCCCTTATTCATGGTGCAGATGGAGCAAAACTCTCAAAACGCCACGGTGCGCTGGGCGTTGAAGCATACCGTGCTATGGGCTATTTACCTGATGCCATTCGCAACTATCTCGTACGTTTGGGCTGGTCACATGGAGATCAAGAATTTTTCACAACTAAGGAAATGGTGGATTTTTTCAATTGTGATGCCATAGGCAAAGGCCCTTCGCGTTTTGATTTTGATAAATTAAATCATATGAATGCCCATTATCTACGTAACAGCGATGCCACAGACATCATCAGTCATTGCAAAGTTTTGTTTGATGAAATGGAAGATGGTGCATTCTTTAAAGAAAATTGGACAGATGAAATTGAGAATATGGCCATTCAAGTGATGCCAGGTTTGACAGAAAAAGCCAAAACCCTATTGGATGTGATTGAAGGTATGCGCTTTCTCTTTGAAAGTCGTCCGATAGAAATTGACGACAAAAAACGCGGTATGTTAGAAAAAGGTGGTCTTGAGGTTTTAAAGCAATTAGCGCCCAAGTTAGAAGCTATTGAAAATTGGGAACATGATGCAATTGATGCCACAGTGCGTGAATTTGCAGAACAAAATGAGTTGGGGCTAGGTAAAATTGCTCCACCTCTGCGCATTACTACCACAGGCGGTCGCAGTGCCATCGGTGTTTTTGAAATCCTTGAAACATTAGGTAAAACTGAAGTTTTAGCTAGAATTCAAGATCAAATCGATTGAAACTAACTAAAGCTGAGTTGAAGTGTCACAATTGCGTAATTGATCTTGAATAGAACTTGTCTATCAATCTGAAATGAGCTAGCTAAGTGGGGATTTCATAAAAACGAGTAAATACGAATGCGTATAAGTTGCTGACGAGTAGGAAGGAATGCAGTATGAGTGATAATAAAGCTAAATTAACAATTGGAGACGAGAGTTACGAATTTGACGTACTCAAAGCCAGTATAGGCCCTGATGTTTTTGATATTGGCTCTTTATACGCACAGACTGACCGCTTCACTTTCGACCCTGGCTTTACATCTACTGCATCATGCGAAAGTAAAATCACCTATATTGATGGCGGCAAAGGCGTTTTATTGCACCGTGGTTATCCAATTGAACAATTGGCAGAGCATGGCGATTTCTTAGAAACATGTTTCTTGCTGTTGCACGGTGAATTGCCAAATAAAAATCAAAAAGATGAATTTGTAGATAAAGTTACCTATCACACCATGGTGCATGATCAAATGACGAAGCTGTTTTCTGGCTTCCGTCGTGATGCGCATCCTATGGCTGTTATGGTTGGAGTTGTTGGTGCATTATCTGCATTCTATCACGATTCAACAGATATTAATGATGAAAATCAGCGCATGATCGCTTCCATGCGCATGATTGCAAAAATGCCAACCATTGCAGCTTGGGCATATAAATATCATGTGGGGCAACCTTTTGTTTATCCAAAAAATGATTTGGATTACTCGTCAAATTTCCTACAAATGTGCTTTGCTGTACCTTGTGAGGAATATAAGCAAAACCCTGTGCTTTCTCGCGCTATGGATCGTATTTTCATCCTTCATGCTGATCATGAGCAGAATGCCTCAACCTCTACGGTGCGTCTTGCTGGCTCATCGGGCGCTAATCCATTTGCATGTATTGCGGCTGGTATTGCTTGCCTTTGGGGTCCTGCACATGGCGGCGCTAATGAAGCTGCTCTTAACATGCTTCATGAAATCGGGCATGTTGACCGTATCCCTGAATTTATTGCGCGCGCAAAAGATAAAGATGACCCATTCCGGTTGATGGGTTTTGGTCACCGCGTCTATAAAAACTACGATCCTCGCGCTAAAATCATGCAACAAACTACCCACGAAGTGCTAAACGAATTAGGCATCACAGATGATCCAATTCTTAATGTTGCTATGGAATTGGAAAAGATTGCCCTGACAGATGAATATTTCATTAAACGTGGCCTATATCCAAACATCGACTTCTATTCAGGCATTACATTAAAAGCCCTAGGTTTCCCAACCACAATGTTTACTGTGCTATTTGCTCTAGCACGTACAGTTGGTTGGATTGCTCAATGGAAAGAAATGATTGAAGATCCAAAGCAGCGTATTGGTCGCCCACGCCAATTATATACTGGCGAACCCCATCGCGATTATGTGCCAATTAGCAAACGCTAGTGCGTTTAGCCTTTAAATGAATTTAGATTTAGTTGCTAATTTCACATTAAAATGTAAGAAAATTTGAATTTTTAAGCCTCGTTTGTTAACGGGGCTTTTATTTTGATTCTAAATCAAGCAACAATACCAGCCCAATATCACCTCAGTTAAACTGAATACACAAAGTTAAAAACTTAAGTTTTGACGTTAAAATCATAGGCATTATGGTCTAAATTCATAAAAAAGTGCTATTTTTGCAACAGATCAAATATCTAAAATATAAACATACTTAATAGTTTGACAAAATCTTACCAATACGTCAAAAATAATAGAGGAAATTTATTTGGGAAAGACATCATGAATTATAAATCCATTCTATTAGCTGCAAGCGCAGCACTAATAAGCACTAACAGTTTTGCTGGTGGTCTAGATAATGCTGGCCAAAGTGTTAGCCCTCTGTTTCAAGACGGACGCTATATCCATTTTTCCGCACGCTTTTGCAAAGGCGACGTGACTGGCGTTGACCCAACAGGCGTTACTACCAATGATATAGCACCAGTTAATTTTATCGGTGCTGCTGCTTATAAAGCTGATATCAACGAACAACTCTCTTATGCAATTATAGTAGACCAGCCTTTTGGTCGTAAAGTAGAGTATGATTATACTGGTATTTATAACCGTACATCAGGGGATGTAAGAACAACAGCATTGACAGGTTTATTACGCTATAAATTTAATGATAATTTTAGTGTTTATGGCGGTTTGAGAGCACAACGTGCAGATGCTTCTGTAACACTAGGAAGCCCTAATTCTACTGGAACTGCTATGTTGTATTACCAATTAGAAACTGAAGCAGATTATAGCTTTGGCTATGTAGCTGGAGTGGCTTATGAAATACCAGAATATGCCGTTCGCGTATCTCTTACTTATAATTCAAGTATATCTCATACTTTAAAATCAAGTGAAAGCATTGAAGTTAATGGCGTCCCTGCATTAGCGCTTGATTCAGAATTTGATGTGGATACACCGCAATCCGTAAATTTAGATGTACAATTTCCAGTATCTAAAAGTACATTGATTTTTGGTGGCTTAAGATGGGTAGACTGGAAGAGCACTAAAGTTAGCCCTACATTATTTAAGGCAAACTATAACACTGATCTATTAAGCTATGATACAAATACCATC
>CAKMZG010000067.1 GCA_929200335.1 uncultured Alphaproteobacteria bacterium
ACTTTAATCTCAGCCCATTGGGCAATGTCTGCATCATCGGTAAAACCCGTTATGCCTTGATCATGAGCTGCTTTATGAGCAGCCAAAATATCAGATAATATAAAGCCTTGAGGCGTTTGAGCGCCATATAGTCCAACCCGTGATACGGTTTCTAATATTGCACCATCTGCGCCACGTTTTATTGTATCGACAATCGGAACGGTTGGGATTGCGCCTTGCTTAGGCTTAATTTTCGCAGTGATCTCATGGATGATTTCAGAACTAATGAAAGGTCGTGCGGCATCATGAATAAGCACTGGTGCATTTGGCGAAAACCCTTCTGCGATCAAAGCTTCTAGGCCATTAAGCACTGATCGTTGACGATCCACGCCACCAGTCACGGAAGGTAATAATTTATCTCTATTGGTAATTTCTGCTAAGGTTGCTTGATATTCCGTTTCATCATCGGCATGAATAACAACCTGAATTTGAGAAACCTTAGGGTGCTTAATAAAAGCATCAAGGGTATGGGCTAGCATGGTACGATGATCTAGCTTTTGATATTGTTTAGCAACTTGTTGCGTTGCAATTGGTTGCGTCACAACTTGTTGCGCTGCAAATGGTTGTTGGGGAGCGCTGCCATTTTTTGGGCTAATCGCACGGCTGCCACGACCAGCGGCAACTATCACAACAGCACATCCAGTATCAGTGGCAAGTTTCAAAATATTTCCCTTATCACAGCTTAAAATTACGGTTCACAAGCCTTATCAGCATGGGTTAAAATTCTCAAGCTTGCCTTTTCAGAAAAATAAGTTAAAAGCGTGGCAAAGAAAAAATGCTTAAAAAATAGGCATTTTGTTGAAATGTAGTTGCGGCAGCTTTATGATCAAAATCGGTAAACATCAATTGCGAAATCCTGTGTTTTTCGCACCAATGTCTGGGATAAGCGATGCGCCGACCCGCGATTTAGCTTGGCAAATGGGCGCTGGCGCTGTGGTGTCTGAAATGGTTGCTAGTGAAGCATTTGTAACAGGCATGGATGAGATGCTGATGAAAGCTGCACGTCCCGTAAAGGCTACCACCGCGCAAGATGATATGGATGAACAAGCGCTTTATATTGTGCAATTAGCTGGGCGGGAAGCCAGATGGATGGCTGAAAGCGCAAAAATTGTTGAAGATTTGGGCGCAGATGTAGTTGATATTAATATGGGCTGTCCTGCAAGACGGGTAACCTCAGGCTATTCTGGTTCTGCTTTGATGCGTGATCTAGACCATGCTTTGACATTAATTGAGGCAACGGTTAGCGCGGTTAAAGTGCCAGTAACGCTGAAAATGCGTTTGGGGTGGGATGAGCAATCTATCAATGCACCAGAATTAGCCAAACGTGCAGAAGGTGCAGGTATCCAGCTTTTAACAGTGCATGGGCGAACGCGTAATCAGTTTTATGAAGGCCGAGCCAATTGGCGGGCTGTTAAAGCGGTAAAGACTGCAACAAGCCTACCACTTATCGTGAATGGCGATATTTTAAATGCTGCGGATGCCCATGAGGCTTTAAAGCAATCTGGCGCTGATGGGGTTATGATTGGGCGTGGTGCTAGCGGCAAACCTTGGGTGTTGGGGCAGATTTCAGCCTCGCTTACGGGGCAAACTATCCCTAAAGCGCCAGGGGGCAAGGCATTTTATGAGATGGTCATAGGCCATTATAATGCGATGATAGAGTTTTACGGCGAAAATATGGGTAATCGTCAATCACGTAAGCATTTGGCATGGTATTTTGAACAGTTGCAGGGCGATGAGCATTTATCTCACTTGCGTCAAACAGCCTTGACATCTCGTGATGTAGAGGCGGTAAGGCTTGCAATCTTAGAGGCTTTTAACTCTAATTACTTAATGGTGGCTTGATGGCTTATGATGCTGAACTGATATTAAATTCATTGCCAAGTCCCATTATTACGCTTGATAAAGATAATATGATCCTATCTGCAAACAGTGCTGCGGAGAGCTTTTTTCAAGCTTCCAGCAGTCATCTAAAAGGCTATGCGATTGATTATTTTTTGCCCTTTAGTAGCCCTTTGATGAGTTTAATCGAAACGGTGAGAATATCTGCCATTGCGACTTTTGAGTATGGGGTAGATCTTTCTAGTCCACGCATTGGTGAAGATCGTGAGGTGGATATTCACGTGGGGCCAATGAGTGAATATCCCGAAAATATTGTGGTGATGTTCAGGGTGCGAAGCCTAAGTGATCAGTTAAATAAACAATTGCTTCATAAGGGAGCTGCGCGCACTGTGACTGGATTGGCATCAATGCTGGCTCATGAGATTAAAAATCCACTTTCAGGCATTTCTGGCGCTGCACAATTGTTAGAAATGTCTGCATCAAAAGAAGATCAAGAACTAACCCAATTAATTAAGGAAGAGACCAACCGTATCGTAGCATTGGTTGATAGTATGGCAGTGTTTTCTGATGATAAGCCTATTGAACCTGACCCTGTTAATATCCACGGGGTACTAGAGCGCGTCAAACAAATCTCTGAAGCTGGTTTTGCCAAGGGTGTTAAATTTATTGAAAAATACGACCCTTCATTGCCACCAGTTTCTGCCAATCGTGATCAGCTTATCCAAGTGGTTTTAAATCTGGTCAAAAATGCTTGTGAAGCTTTTGAGGAGGGGAAAATTGATGCCCCACAAATTACGCTGACAACAGCCTATAAAGCAGGGATGAAAATGCGGGTGGTCGGGGGTGGAAAGCCTTTAGCTTTGCCCATTGAAATTACCATTAAAGATAATGGCGGTGGTATTTCTGAAGATCGGTTGCCCTATATTTTTGACCCTTTCATCACATCAAAAGTCAATGGCACAGGGCTTGGCTTAGCATTAGTTGCTAAGATTATAGACCGCCATGGGGGAATGATTGATTGCAAATCAAATGATGGTAAAGCTGAATTTAGAATTTTATTACCGCGTTTTGTGGTGTCAAAGATGAAAAGCAACGAGGGGTAAGGCATGGCGGTGACTGATCGTAAAATACAAGTTCTAATTGCTGATGATGATGGCGCCATTCGCACGGTTTTAAACCAAGCATTCACGCGTGCAGGCTATGATGTTAAAACTGCCAATAATGGTGCAGTTTTATGGGAATGGATTGCTAATGGCGAAGGTGATTTAGTTATTACAGATGTCATGATGCCTGGTGAGAGCGCTATCGACTTTTTACCCCGCATTCAGCGTTCGCGTCCTGAATTGCCGGTTATTGCTATGAGTGCGCAAAATACATTTTTAACGGCGATTAAAGTAACAGAAGCAGGTGCATTTGATTATCTGCCAAAACCTTTTGACCTCTCAGAGTTGTTAGAGCTTGCTAAACGTGCATTGGCGCAAAAGCAGGCAGCACAGGAAGAGCCAAGTGATAAAATTGATGAGGGCATATCGCTGGTAGGGCGATCTCAAGCCATGCAAGAGGTCTATCGGGTACTCGCTAAAACAATCCAATCAGATTTATCTGTATTAATCACTGGCGAATCTGGCACTGGCAAAAATATTACCGCTAAGGCACTGCATGATTATGGAGCACGAAAATCTGCGCCCTATGTGGAGGTTAATCTTGCTACAATCGCGCCTGATATGATGGAGGCAGAGCTTTTTGGCTATCAAAAGGATGTATTTTCTTGGGCAGAAAAAGACGGGCAGGGTAAATTTGATGAATCCGAAGGCGGGACGCTCTATCTTGATGAAATTGCGGATATGTCCATGGCAGCGCAAATGCGCTTGCTGCAAGTTTTGCAAACGGGGCAATATTCTAAAGTTGGGCAATTGGAACCGATTAAGTGTAATGTGCGCCTTATAGCCTCCACCCATCGAGATTTAAAACAATTGATTGAGTTGGGTAAATTTCGCGAAGACCTATATTATCGCCTTAATGTGGTGAGCTTGCGCTTGCCGCCTTTGCGGGAAAGACGAGAGGATATACCTGATCTTGTTCAGCATTTTATTAAATTAAATCACTTTGATATGGCGCATCCCTTGGTGATTGTCAAAGCCGCGCAAGAGCGTCTTATGCGTTATTCTTGGCCGGGGAATATTCGAGAACTAGAAAATTTTATTCAACGCTTAGCGGTTATGCATACAGGTGAAGCGGTGACTTTGGATGTGGTTGAAAATGAATTTTCTAATCTCAATTCGGATAGCTCCAAAAATGGTCGTAATTTAGAAAATGATACGCAGACCATAAGGGATTTGAAATCAAGTTTTGAAAACTATTTACAGCATTATTTTAAAAATTATGATGGGGCTTTACCGCCACCGGGGCTTTATCACCGGATGCTACCAGAATTTGAAGCGCCACTTCTAAGTATTGCTCTTGAAGTATGTGGTGGCAATCAAATTAAAGCCGCTAATTTGCTTGGATTAAACCGTAATACACTCAGAAAAAAGATAAGAGATTTAAATTTACAAATCGTAAAATCTTATAAAAATTAGAAGGTTGTTGCATTTTTTAAATGCCATCTTGTATTATGTTGCAATTTAGTCACAATGCTATGGCAATTATGTTACACTCGTAGTATAAGTAATAAGCATTTGTTGGCTTAATGGAAAGACGCTTTGGCTGAGAATTTTAACATAAAACCACTCTATAGTATTGATTCTGTTGAGGCTGCAGGCGCCGCTTCAGGCGATTCTGCTAATAAAATTATATCCATTGGCGATGATCATAGTGCGAGTATCTCAAAGCCATCTTGGGCAAAATTAAGCCGTGAAACCATACGTCGATTTGGTTTTCTTCTGGTTGGCCTTTCTTTAATTATTGGCATTATTTCCTTTGTTATTTTGCTTGGATTTACCTCCATTGATCCATCGCAACCACGGGTAACACTCTCTATTTTATTGATAAATGGTGTTTTGGTTAGCTTGCTATTTGGCTTGATAGTTCGTGAGGCGTTGATTTTATTGCGCGCAAGGCGCAAGCGTCGTGCTGCTGCGCGTTTGCATATTCGTATTGTTGGCTTGTTTTCTCTTGTGGCGGCTCTACCCGCTATATTAGTGGCGGTTGTTGCAGGGATCACCCTTGATGCACGCCTTGATCGTTGGTTTGAGGAGCGAACCCGCTCAATTGTGAATTCTGCTGTTAGTCTTGGTGAATCCTATCTGCAAGCCAGTGCCCGAGGTTTGACTGGAGCATCGCTTACCATGGCAAGTGAAATTGATCGTGCGCGTCAATTATATTATCTTGATCGCACAGGCTTTGTTCAATTTATCACCAATCAGGCCAAAGGACGAGGCATGCTGGCAGCTCGCATTTTGCATAATGACGGCTCTGAGGTTGTTGCTGCAAATATTGAGCAGCAAGAATTGGTGCCACCACCTGCTAATATTACATTTGCAGCAGCTGATAAGGGCATACCTGCCTCCATTGCTCCTGGTAATTCTAATTTTGTTGGCACGGTGATAAAGCTTAAAGAGTTGCCCGGATTTTATTTATATACGGTTGGATTGGTAAATCCATCTGTTATGAAAAATCGCCGTTTCATGCAGGAAATTACTGAAGAATATAAGCAATTAGAAAATAACCGATTGTCCCAACAATTGGCTTTTGCTTTGCTTTATTTGGGAATTTGTATGATTGTGCTTTTATCTGCAGTTTGGACGGGTCTTAGCGTTGCTGACCGTTTGGTTGATCCTATTCGTAATCTAATTACGGCAGCTGCAAAAGTGAGTTCTGGCGAGCTTGGGGTTAGGGTGGAATCTGCTCGTGCAACAGGGGATTTGCGTGATTTAACAGAAACCTTTAACGATATGACCCAAGACTTGCGCCAACAGCGTAACCGTTTGGTAGCAGCTAATAATCAAATTGATCAACGCCGCAGATTTACCGAGACTGTGTTATCTGGTGTTTCTGCTGGGGTGATTAGCGTTAATCCCACGGGTAAAATTTCTATTTTTAACCGTGCAGCTGTAGATATTTTGAATACCAATGATGAAACTTTGCACGGTGCAAATCTAAAAGATATTCAAGCTCAAATATATGATAGCTTTGAAGAGGCTAGGGTCTATAAGGGCGGGGAGTATTTAGAGCAAATCACCATCAAGCAAAACGGTGAGGAGCGCACTTTGAATGTGCAAATTGCCAAAGAGGGTTTGGATGAAAATCAAGCTTCATATGTGATAACTTTTGATGATATTACAGAACTTGTCAGCGCTCAAAGAACATCAGCTTGGGCAGATGTTGCGCGCCGCATTGCCCATGAAATTAAAAATCCGCTCACACCCATTCAATTATCCGCAGAACGTATCAAACGTCGCTATGGTAAGGTCATTAAAGAAGATCGAGAGGTATTTGATCAATGTACCGATACTATTGTGCGCCAAGTGTCTGATATTGGGCGAATGGTTGATGAATTTTCATCATTTGCGCGTATGCCTAAGCCAACGATGGAGAGTGGAGACTTGGGTGATCATATTAAAGAAGCCTTTTTCTTACAGGAAGTTGCCAATCCCCATATTGAGTTTAACCTTGATTTAGGTGGTGAGCCGCTTGTTGGGCGTTTTGATAAGCGTCTTCTAGCACAAGCTTTCACAAATATTATCAAGAATGCAACAGAGGCCATTGAAGGCTATGCATTTGAAGAGGGTGAAAAAGGCAGGATTGATGTCATTGCAACTAAAACAAACAATGGTATGCGGGTTGATGTGATGGATAATGGTAAAGGATTGCCTGTTGAAGGGCGTCAACGATTGCTTGAACCCTATATGACAACGCGCACAAAAGGGACGGGCTTAGGTCTAGCTATTGTGAGTAAGGTGTTTGAAGAACATGGGGGTAGCATCGAGCTTTTGGATAGGCCTGATGCTTCTGAGGGTGCCCATGGCGCTTTGGTTCGATTAAATTTACCCTTTGATGTAGGCCATGATCAAGGCGAAAGTTAAGGCATACTGATAGTACTAAATTGAGTAAAGAGAATTAACTTATATGGAATTAAAAATGCAAAGAGTTGTCAAATCTATAATAATTGAGGACAAATATGGCATCTGATATTTTGGTTGTTGATGATGAAACTGATATTCGTGAACTGGTTGCAGGTATCTTGGAAGACGAGGGACATGATACCCGCACTGCTTTTGACAGTGATAGTGCGCTTAATGCGATTGCTGAGCGCAGGCCTAATTTAATATTTTTGGACATTTGGTTACAAGGTTCAAAACTGGATGGCCTAGCGCTTTTGGATGTGATTAAGGAGAACAATCCAGATTTGCCTGTTGTGATGATTTCTGGACACGGTAACATTGAAACAGCCGTTTCTGCTATTCAACGTGGTGCTTATGATTATATCGAGAAACCTTTTAAGGTTGATCGGTTGATCTTGATTGCTGAACGGGCATTGGAAAATTTGCAGCTTAAAAAGCAGGTAAATGAATTGCAAAGGCGTGTGCCTGAGATGCCAGAATTAATTGGTATTTCATCAGCAATGAGCCAATTACGCCAAACGATTTCTAGTGTTGCACCTAATAATTCTAGGGTTTTGATTTCTGGTGGTTCTGGCTCTGGAAAGGAGCTGGTGGCACGCACTATCCATAAGGCATCTAATCGTTCTGATGGTCCTTTTGTAGTTTTAAGCTCGGCTGCTATGACACCTGATCGTATGGAGAAAGAACTGTTTGGCATTGAAAAAGGCAAAATAGGTGCCTTAGAAGAAGCGCATGGTGGTACGCTTTATTTAGACGAAATTGCAGATATGCCTATGGAAACGCAAAATAAAATATTGCGGGTTTTGGTGGATCAAAATTTCCTTCGCGATGGGGGGAGTGCGCGCGTGTCGGTTGATGTGCGAATTTTATCCTCCACGTCAAAAGATTTGGAAAGTCTTATAGCTGCTGGCCAATTTCGTGAAGATTTGCTTCACCGCCTTGCTGTGATACCAATTAGAGTGCCGAGTTTGGCTGAAAGGCGAGAGGACATTCCGCTTTTAGTCGATGCCTTTATTAAGCAAATTAGCAAGCAGGCTGGCATTAAAGGATGCAAGATCGCTGATGATGCCATGGCAATTTTACAGCTAAATGACTGGTCTGGTAATATTCGTCAGCTTCGTAATAATATTGAACGCTTAATGATTCTTGCGCGTGATAATAATTCAGTTATTACCGTAGAAGATTTACCCGATGACATAGGTGAAATGCTGCCAAAGCCTCCAAACAGCTCTGATGATCATTTGATGGCTTTGCCGCTTCGTGAGGCGAGAGTAGTTTTTGAGCGCGAATATCTAACAGCACAAGTTGGCCGCTTTGGCGGGAATATTTCCAAAACTGCTGAATTTGTTGGTATGGAACGTTCAGCACTGCATCGTAAGATGAAAGCTTTAAAATTGAATTAGATGATCTATATCTTAGGGCTTAATAAATAAGATGTAATGCGCTAAGGTGAGCGTGGTTTAATAAATAAGGAATGTAGCTTGAAAGTCATTATTTGTGGTGCAGGGCAGGTTGGCTCTGGTATTGCTGAGCGATTATCCGCTGAAGACAATGATGTATCGGTTATCGATAAGTCGGTGGAGTTAATTGCTGCTATTCAAGATAATTATGATGTGCGTGGCTATGTTGGGCATGGCTCCGATCCTGACGTTTTGGCCGCTGCTGGTGCAGAACAGGCTGATATGATCATTGCCGTAACCCTTTATGATGAGGTTAATATGGTGGCCTGTCAGGTTGCACATTCGCTCTTTGATGTGCCGACTAAAGTCGCCCGTATTCGTGCGCAGAGCTACTTGCAACCTCATTGGATTGATTTGTTTTCGCGTGAGCATATGCCCATTGATGTGATTATTTCTCCTGAAATTGAAGTGGGCGAAATGGTGCTTAACCGCATTGCATTGCCAGGATCAACTGATACCGTTCGCTTTGGTGATGGTCTAGTGAATATGGTTGCCATTGAGTGTGATGATAATTGCCCAGTGGTAGATACGCCATTGGAGCAGTTGAGTGATCTCTTCCCTGATCTCAATGCTTTGGTTGTTGGAGTTTGGCGTGAGGGTAAGATTTTCACTCCCCATTCTATGGACAGCTTGATGGTTGGCGATTTAGCCTATGTAATTGTTGAGCGCGGAAAAGTTAAACGTACTTTGAGCATTTTTGGCCATGAAGAACCTGATGCCTCCCGTATTGTGATTGCTGGTGGTGGTAATATTGGCCAATATGTTGCTAAGAGCATTGAAGAGCGCCAACCAAATACCAAGGTGAAAATTATTGAAAGCTCCAGAAAACAAGCTGTTACGATTGCAGAAAGTTTAGAGCGCACGGTTGTGTTACATGGTTCAGCGCTTGATCAAAATATCTTGCAAGAAGCAGATATTCATCATGCCGATTTAATGGTTGCTCTAACTAATGATGATCAAGTGAATATTTTATCAAGCGTGCTGGCTAAGCGTTTGGGATGTAAAACAAATCTATCCCTATTAAATAATACAAGCTATCATGACTTTACTCGCACACTTGGTATTGATGCCCATATTAATCCACGCTCAGTAACCATATCCAAAGTATTGCAGCATGTGCGTCGCGGTCGAATACGTGGGGTGCATTCTATTCAAAATGGGATGGCAGAGATCATTGAAGCTGAGGCTTTAGATACTTCATCTTTAGTAGGTAAACCTTTACGTGAACAAGAATTGCCAGAAGGTATTCGAATTGGGGCTATTTGCCGAGGTGGGGAGGTTATTTTCCCGGATGGCGATGCTATCATCAAAGCCAAGGATCGGGTGATCGTTTTTGCTATGCGAGATCGCGTGAAACAAGTTGAGCAAATGTTCCGCGTAAGCTTGGAATATTTTTAGGCCATTTTATGTCAAGGATCTTTTTCTTCTTCTCTGTACTTTGCGGGTTCGTATCGCTTGCGATGATCGGGCCTATTCTTATGGCAACCGTCTTAGGTGAGATGCAAATTGCTATTCGGCTATCCATTTATTTGCTGCTTGGGTTATTTTTATCGCTGATTATTTTTAAAGGCCTTGAGGGACGTAAAACTACACCTCCGCATATCGGTTCGTTTATTCTTGCTATATTCATATGGACAGGACTGCCGCTATTAATTTCATTGCCCCTTGGTGACATTACAGGATTGAGCCGGTTGGACGCTCTATTTGATTCTGTGGCTGCTTTTACTACAACTGGGGCAAGCACAATTCATTCATGGGAAAATGTGTCTCCCAGTATCATTTTCTTTTATGCGCAAATACAGTGGATGGGCGGATTGGTTACCCTTTTAACCCTTGTGCTGCTTGTTGCGCCTTCCAGCATTGGTGGCCTGCCAACGCCGCGTTCGGTTCATTTTTTTGGACGTTCAGTCCTATCAAATGATGCGGCGAGTTTTAAATTATTTATCCAAGTTTTAAAGTTATATGGCGGTGCAACCCTGTTTTGCTTCGTCCTATTGCTATTGAACAGTACAGAGCCGTTCTATGCGCTTATTTTATCGCTTTTAGCCTTATCAACCGGCCATATTGATTTGCCTGGTGCTGTTTTATCGGATGCATTAGGTAACAGTGGGATGTTTATTCTAGGTGTTTTTCTACTGGTTGGTGGCACTAATATTTTTTGGCATGAAAGCATTATCAAATTTCGTAAAACAGAGTTAATCAATCACAGAGAAAGTTATTTTGTTATTGTTTTAAGCGCTGTTTTAGGTCTTGTTTTTGCATTGATTTTATATCGTGCAGCCGGGTCGAGTGCAGTTTTACCGTCAGTTTCGGCGCTGTCAGAAGGGTTTTTCCATGCGGTCTCTCTTGTGACAACAAGTGGTTTGGAAACGAGAGAAGGAGTGATTGCATTATTGCCTCCTAGCTTAATTCTCTTTATTATTTTCATAGGTTGTGGGGTCTTTTCAACTGGCGGTGGTATTAAAATTTATCGCGTTGGGGCAATGTTGATGCAGGCTGGAGCCGAAGTGAAGCGTTTGCTTTATCCGCATTTGATTGAACCTAAGCATGTTGGGGCAATGCGTTACGATTTAGAAACTATGAAGGCAATACTGAGCTTTTTCATAGCTACCATTCTTGTCATTGGTATTGGAGTAATGGGGGTTGCTCTATCTGAAATTTCTGGCGAGGCTTCTCTATTTGCAGCTATTTCTGCTTTTGCCAACGCGGGAGCATTTTATGGAGCGGTGTTAGTCGATGGTCAAGCTGAAAAATGGCCTTTATATCATGAGCTTACCTGGTATGCTAAAATGATTTTGGCAAGTTTGATGATATTTGGCCGTTTGGAGGTTTTGGTTATCTTAGGGGCATTGAATCTTACTTTTTGGCGAAATCGTTAAGCAGAATGCAATTTCTATTTTCAATTATATGTAATCACATAATAAATAAAGGAACGTGATTGTGAGTATAGCTTATGTAAACGGCAAATTCGTACCTAAGCGTGAGGCTTATGTGCATATTGAAGATCGAGGCTATCAATTTGCCGATGGCGTTTATGAGGTTTGTGAGATTAGAAATGGCGCCTTAATTGATTCTCAAGGCCATATTGATCGTTTAGAGCGTTCTTTAAAAGAACTGAGAATCGAGTCACCAGTTTCTAGGCGTAGCCTATTTTTTATAATGGCTGAGGTAATAGGCCGCAATCGTATTAAGTGCGGTAGTATTTATTTACAGATCACAAGAGGAGTCTCACCGCGCAATCATGCTTTTCCAACTACGCCGGTTAAAGCTAGTCTAGTAATGACTGCAAAGTCACACAACTTGCAAAAACTTGAGGCGGTGGCGAATAAAGGTATTTCTGTAATTACTACACCTGAAAACAGGTGGGATCGCGTTGATATCAAAACTGTAGGGTTGTTGCCTAATGTAATTGCCAAGCAAAATGCCATTGAAAAAGGAGCTTATGAGGCTTGGTTTGTAGATAAAAATGGTTATGTGACTGAGGGTTCTAGCACAAATGCGTGGATTGTAAGGGATGGAAAATTAATAACCAGATCGGCAGAACATGGTATTTTGCGAGGCATTACTAGAGAAACAGTAATAAATATTGCAAAAAATTATCAATTGAATTTACAAGAAGAAAGTTTTACAGTAAAGGATGCCTATAACGCAGAGGAAGCATTTGTAACTTCTGCTACATCACTAGTATTGCCGGTGGTGGAAATTGACGGCAAATCAATAGGTACTGGTTTACCGAGTAGTTTTACTTTAGAATTGAGGAAAAAATTCTTTTATTTTTCTGAAAAACAAAAGCTTGAATTATGATTACAAACCAACTATTG
>CAKMZG010000068.1:0-3271 GCA_929200335.1 uncultured Alphaproteobacteria bacterium
CCACTGCGCCCAGTAGTGGCTTGTCATTGTTCTCAATGCAGAAAACAATCGGGACATTATTTTGCAGCAACTGCTGTTGATAATGATGGCTTAATTATTGAGGGTGAAGGCAACCTAACTTGGTTTGATGCATCAGATAATGCTAAGCGCGGATTTTGCAGTACTTGTGGCAGTATTCTATTTTGGAAGAACCATGATGAAGATTTTACCTCTATCCTTGCTGGCTCGCTAGATGATGAAACCGGTGTACAGTTAGAAAAACATATTTTTGTTGAAGACAAAGGTGATTATTATGAGCTTGATGATAATCTGCCCAAACACATTCAAGGCAGCAAATCGCCACTTATTTAAATCATTTGTAAAATAGGGGTGTTATGACAACATCTAATAATAAAATCACAGACATTATGCGTGTGGCTATTGCCCAAGTAAACCCAACTCTTGGTGATCTTAAGGGCAATCTTGCTCTTGCGCGTGAAGCACGAAAAGATGCAGCACGCCAAGGTGCTGATCTGGTTGTGTTTTCTGAACTCTTCATTGCGGGTTATCCAACAGAAGATTTGGTTTTAAAAGAGGCTTTCATCAAAGCCTGTGCAAAAGCAATTGAGGAATTGGCACGCGATACAGATGATGGTGGGCCTGCCGTAATAATTGGGTTTCCTGAACGCATATCTAAGGGGGATAACAAGGGGTTATTTAATTCTGCTGCCTATTTGGATGAGGGCAAAATACAAACCACTCGTCAAAAAGTAGATCTGCCGAATTATGGCGTTTTTGATGAAAAACGTATTTTTAATGCAGGACCAATGCCAGGGCCTATCAATTTTCGCGGAGTACGTATCGGGGTTCCTATTTGTGAGGATATCTGGGGCAATCTTGGCGTATGTGAAACTTTGGCAGAAACAGGTGCTGAGCTGTTAATCGTACCTAATGGTTCGCCATATTACCGTGAAAAGCAAGAACTACGCCATCAGATTGTAATTAAGCAAGTTATCGAGAGTGGCTTGCCAATGATGTATGTTAATCAAATTGGTGGGCAAGATGAACTTGTTTTCGATGGCGCCAGCTTTGTGATTAATGCTGATCATAAATTGGCCGTTCAAACATCTCAATTTGAAGAAAATGTAACCCTTACCACTTGGCGCAAGACTGATGGCATTTGGGCATGTGATCAAGGGGTTATGAGTCAAATTCCTGAACCTGATGAAGCTGATTGGCGCGCATGTGTTATGGGGCTACGCGATTATGTTAATAAAAATGGCTTTAAAAATGTAGTGCTTGGCCTATCGGGCGGCATTGATAGTGCAATTTGCGCTGCGATGAGCGTTGATGCATTAGGCGAGGAGCGCGTTAGATGTGTTATGATGCCTTATCGTTATACCTCAAAAGAAAGCCTTAAAGACGCTGAAGATTGCGCTAAAGCTTTGGGCGTGCGTTATGAAATAGTACCCATTTCAGAACCCGTTGAGGGTTTTGAAAGCTGCTTAAGCAACCTATTTGAAGGCACTACATCTGGCGTTACAGAGGAAAATTTACAATCACGCTCTCGCGGTGTGATTTTGATGGCCATATCCAATAAATTTGGTTCTATGGTTGTGACGACGGGTAATAAATCTGAAATGTCTGTTGGCTATGCAACGCTTTATGGTGATATGAATGGTGGGTTTAATCCCATAAAAGACCTTTATAAAATGCAGGTTTATAAATTATCTGATTGGCGTAATAAACATGTGCCATCTGGTGTTTTGGGGCCTTCTGGCGAAGTTATACCGCAAAATATTATTGATAAGGCACCAACCGCAGAATTGAGAGAAGGGCAACTTGATCAAGACAATCTGCCGCCTTATCCAGAATTGGATGAGATCTTAGAGAGTCTTGTTGAGCATGAAATGTCCGTAGATGAAATCGTTGAAAAGGGTTTTCAGCGTGAGGTCGTTGAGCGCATGGAACATCTTTTATACATTGCAGAATATAAACGCCGTCAATCTGCGCCTGGGGTGAAACTTACACGCAAATATTTTGGCCGTGATCGCCGTTATCCTATTACCAATCGGTTTAGAGATCGCACCTAATTTGTCCTGAGCTCGGATAAATTGTCTTAAAAGGATTGTTTTAAATGCAATTTTTTAACTTTGTTAAAGACAACATGCGTTGGCTTTTTGCCGGCGCATTGCTTACGCTATTTTCAGCTTTAGGGCAAACTTATTTTATCTCACTATTTTCAGCAGAAATTCGGGAAACCTTTGATCTCAGCCATGGTGATTTTGGCTTGATCTATATGTTTGGAACATTGGCCAGCGCCGCCACTTTAATCTTTCTGGGAAAGATTGCCGATTATTGGTCTGTTGCTGCCGTATCAGCCTTAACACTCACAGGGCTTGCAGTTGTGGCGATGGGTATGCATATGATTTCAGCCGTATGGATGCTGTGGTTGGCGATTTTTGGCTTGCGGCTTTTCGGTCAAGGCATGTGTACCCATACGGCCATGACAGCCATGGGAAAATGGTATGCTAAAGATCGTGGTAGAGCAGTTAGCATCGCAACCCTTGGCCATCAAATGGGCGAGGGGATTGTACCTCCCATCATTGTTGCGCTTATTGCGTTTGTGGGTTGGCGTATAACATGGGCATATGCAGCACTTGCAACGCTTTTGGTGGCATTGCCATTAGTCTTTTTCCTCATGAAAAAAGAACGCATACCGCGCAATGCGCCCCCTGAGCCAGATATGAAAGCGCAACGCCATTGGACATTGGCTGAAGCAATACGAGATCCATATCTTTATCTAATTGGCCTAACTATTATGGCGCCAGCTTTCATTGGCACCTCAATTTTTTTTCATCAAATACATTTGGCGGAGATTAAAGGCTGGCCTTCAACCATTCTGCCAACCAATCAGTATATTTTAGCCGTATTCGCAGTAATTTCTATATTATTGGGCGGTTGGTTAGTTGATAGGTTTTCAGCCGTAAAGCTATTGCCTTATTTTTTAGTTGGCCTTGGCACTGGTAGCATTCTGCTGGCAACTCAAAATACACCCTATACTATACCGATCTATTTGGCTTTATTGGGTGTCACTTTTGGCTCATCCAATTGCTTATTTGGTGCGCTTTGGCCAGAGATTTATGGCACAAAGTATCTTGGCTCAATTCGCTCTGTTTTGACCGCGATTATGGTCTTTGCCTCAGCCTTAGGGCCAGGATTAACCGGAAAATTAATTGACATGGGTATTGGCTTTGAATTTCAAAATCTGGTAATGGGGATTTATTGTTTC
>CAKMZG010000068.1:3281-5399 GCA_929200335.1 uncultured Alphaproteobacteria bacterium
ATGCACGTCCTGCATTATACAATTGGCTTTACGCACAAAAGCATGGTGGACAATTTATCCTGCGTTTTGATGATACAGATACTGAGCGCTCAACCCAAGAATTTGCAGATTGCATTGAGCGTGATTTAGCGTGGCTTGGTATTAATCCAGATCGCAAAGAGCGCCAATCAGAGCGCTTTGCAATCTATGATAAAATAGCTGAAAAACTGAAGGCGGAAGGTAAGCTTTATCCTTGTTATGAAACCCCCGATGAGATTGATCGCCGCCGCAAGCGTTTGCAAGCGCGTGGATTGCCACCTGTTTATGATCGCGCAGCGCTAAAACTTACAGATGAAGAAAAAGCAGCTTATGAAGCAGAAGGTAGAACACCCCATTGGCGTTTTCTACTACCAAACTTTAAAGACAATCCCTTTGAGACTGAACGAACAGAAGTACATTGGGATGATGTGATTGTGGGTTCACAAGTGGTGGATTTAGCTTCGCAATCTGATCCCGTGCTTATTCGTGGTGATGGTACTTATCTTTATACTCTGCCATCGGTTATTGATGATATTGAATTTGGCATTACGCATATTCTACGTGGTGGTGACCACATCACCAATACAGGCGTGCAAATTTCTATCTTCAAAGCTTTGGGCAGTGAAGCCCCAGCTTTTGGTCATCACAATCTATTAACAACCGTAGATGGTGAAGGTCTATCAAAGCGTAAAGGGTCACTATCCTTAGAGAGTTTGCGTGAAGAGGGTTATGAGCCTATGGCCGTAGCCTCCTTAGCGGTTCTTTTAGGCACGTCGCAAGCGGTAGAAGCTTGTCCTGATATGGCAACTTTGATTGGAAAATTTGATGAGACTTCGGTTACTAAATCTGCGGCAAAATTTGATACATCTGAAGTTGGTCATTTAAATGCTAAGCTTGTCCATCAAATGGAATATGATCAAGCCAAAACACGCCTATCGCAGTTGAACATTGATGGTGGTGAAGATTTTTGGAATGTGGTTCGTGCCAATATTAAAACCCTTCCTGAAGCAAAAGATTGGTATGCAATCATCTATCAACCTGTTCAAGCAGAGTTAAGCAATGATGATAAGGCATTTATTGCAACCGCACTCGAGAATTTCCCAGAAGGTGATCTGGATGGCACGTCATGGTCAAAATGGACTGGCGTTTTAAAAGAAAAGACAGACCGCAAAGGCCGTGGTTTATTCATGCCATTGCGTCAAGCCTTAACGGGCATGGAACATGGGCCAGAGTTGGCCGTCTTATTGCCATTGATTGGTTCTGATACTTGTAAAACGCGTCTTAAAGCAGCAAGTGGTGCATAGCTCTTGGTTATTGTAGCGCAGTTTTAAATTGGCTGCGCTCAGCCTCTGCGGTTAAATTTGCAATGCGTTTGCGTTCGTTTTCATCAAATTTTGCTTGGGCTTTTTGATGCATTTTGTGCATTTCATTCATAACAATGGCATAGCGTATTTTTAGTTCCTCACAACTGCGCATTTGCGGTAATGAGAGCAGGGTGATTTCTGCCTGCCTTGCATGTTGCTCTGCAATTTTTACATGAGTTGCTTCATGTTCAGCTGCATAGGCGGAATATCTGCCCCAGCTTTTCCGTAAAGGTTTATTCCCCTTTTTTTCATTAATCCATTTAGGCAGCTTAACCTTCGCATCCACATAAATACGAACTGATGTAATTTCACAACCTGCTTCTGAGTTGAAAAATGAAAGATCTGGTTTTAATCTTATTTGAGCCGCAGCCAATGCATGCCTTTTATTAACAACAGGGCCTTTGGAACGAATAGCGCGATCTAAATCGCGCCATGTTTCACCCTTTATAGCATAATAACCCACATCAATTGTCGTGCGTTTCCGCATTTGATCACAGCCACTTATTATCATAAGTGATGGGACAAGGAGAATATGGATAATATTTTTTACTAAACCCGACATTTGTAAATTTTAAGACATTCTTAACCATATTAACAGTGGTCTAAATGCTTAATGCTAAATATGGTTAAAATCTAAAAGATTTTACTTGCAAATTAGCTTTTACGTCTTTTGCGGTTAGCACGCCTAAAGCGTTTTTCCTCATCAGCATCAAATTTCAGTTGCGCTCTATTGTGT
>CAKMZG010000068.1:5409-6649 GCA_929200335.1 uncultured Alphaproteobacteria bacterium
TCTATAAGTAAATTAATCGCGGGGTTTTTTGATGATAAGGTTTTTAATGCGTATTCTGCTTTGCGAGCATAAGCAGAGGCAATTTTAACATGAATTTGTTCATGAGCCTTTGCATAGGCTGCGAAATTATCCCAGCTTCTTCTTAACTTACGTGACCCCTGATAGCGATTAGCCCATTTAGGCAGTTTAATATTAGCATGAACATTTACCCGCGCTTTATTAACTCGGCATTCATAAGCATTATACTTAAAGCTGACATTTGGATCCATTTTAATAGCAGCAACCGCAATAGCATGGCGACGTCTGACTTTAGGGCCTTTTCGTTTAATTTCACGATCTAGCGCTTTTGCAGTTGTACCTTTAATAGAATAATAGCCTGTTTTAACACTTGTTCGTCCAGTATTACAGGCAGATAGCCCGATAACTAAAGCCAAAATTCCGAAGATTTTTATTGTATTTTTATATGATAACATTTTGCCCACTTGTTAATTAATTTGCTAGAACACTATGCATCTGAATGAATTTAGCTAGATACTCTAGTTTCATTTATCTGCCCGAATAGTTCTCGTTTAGGTGAATTTATCTAAATACTTCATCTAAACACTACACGCCTAGTGAAACCGTTTTTTCAGTTTCATGCAAGGGTTTATTTGCCCTTTTCCTCCCATATAAACGCAACATTTTGTGAAGGTATACGTGGAATTATTTGTGATAGTGCAAGTGAGCATAGCGCTAGAGCTGCGCCAATTAGAAACACGACTGAAGGACTATAAAGCCATAACAGCCCAAAACTAACGGGTAAAATCACTGCTGCAATATGATTGATGGTAAATGCAACGCCGGCAGTAGGTGCCATATCTGCAGGGTCAGCTATTTTTTGGAAATAGGTTTTCATAGCAATAGCCATGGCAAAAAACGCATGATCTATTATATAGAGCATAATGGCAACCCAAAGGGTATCTACAAAAGCATAGGCAGTAAAGATGATGGTTAGGCCGATATATTCAAGTGTTAAAGCTTTACGTTCCCCAAAATAGCCAATAAGTTTTCCGATATAAGGCGCTAAAATCATATTAAACAAGCCATTAGCAATAAATAATATTGCGACTTCATGAACTTGAAAATCAAACCGCTCAACCATCATAAAGGACGCAAATACAATGAAAATTTGGCGCCTAGCCCCACCTATGAAGGTGAGGGCATAATAGAGCCAATAGCGTTTTCTCAACACAAGCCCCTT
>CAKMZG010000068.1:6659-8030 GCA_929200335.1 uncultured Alphaproteobacteria bacterium
GAAAAATCGGAAAAATCCACCAAAGTCCAAGAGCGCCTAACAAAGACAGGCCTCCCATGATGAAAAAGATCATTTTGAAATCTAAGCCAAATGCACGGGCAGCTAAAAATACCAATCCATAAGAGGCCAATTGCGAAAAGGCTGCAATGGATATGATTTTACCCATTTGGCTGGGCGCGGTTTTCTTAGGCAGCCATTGCAAAGATAGAGATTGCTGCATAGTTTCATAATAATGAAACCCTATAGAGCCTATAAAAGTGGTGATATAAAATCCTAAAGCACTTGGAAAATACCCTGTGGAAGCAATGCCTATGCCAAGTATAATAACGGATAGAATTGCAAGATTTTGTTCTTTGATAAAAAACAACAAAAATACGGCTGCAAAAGCTAAAAATCCAGGGATTTCACGCACTGATTGCTGAATGCCAATCTCGCGGCCTGTAAAACTTAAGACTTCAAAGGCAAAATTATTGGTCATGCTCATCCAGGCAGCAAACCCAATTTGCATAGCTGCAGTCATTAATAGCAGCATCATATAGGGAGTGCGCCAATCAGGTTTAGCAAGTATTTGCCCCAATTTGACACCATCAGTAATATTAACAAGGTTTGTATTTTTATCTGACATCCAAAACCATTATCAGCGCACTCAAATCTTAGCAATAGACGTATCATTTCTTTACAGATATAAAGGTTTTTTATGATCTTACGAATGGTGAGTTTATGCGTCACAATAGTTCAAATAGCCCTTGGTTAGAGGGCAAGCTATGGCAGGTTGCCCACGGAAAGAAGCTGGAAATCGGTAAATTTGGCCGTCTTATGGGGGTGTTGAATGTGACACCCGATTCATTTTCAGATGGTGGGGAATTTATTACCCTTGATGCTGCACTTAATCAGACTGAAAAAATGATAGATGAAGGCGCTGATATTATTGATATTGGCGGTGAAAGTACACGCCCGGGCGCTGCATCTATTGATGGTGAGGAAGAGCGCCGACGCATTTTACCTATTATCCGAGCTGTAGTAAATAAATTTGATGTTTTAATATCAGTCGATACATATCGCGCCGAAACCGCAGCGGCGGCATTGAAGGCGGGGGCGCATATCGTCAATGATGTCTGGGGATTGCAAAAAGAACCAGCAATAGCAGATGTTGCTAAAAGCTATAATGCTGGACTTTGCATCATGCACACAGGGCGCGAGCGCGAGCCACTTGCTGATGTCATTGAAGATCAAAAGCACTTCTTTAAGAAAAGCTTAGAAATTGCAAAAAATGCTAACATAGAACAATCAAGGATTATTCTTGATCCAGGTTTTGGTTTTGCTAAAAATCCGCAACAAATCACTCTCCTTGTGTAGGAAACACCTATGTCA
>CAKMZG010000068.1:8040-10181 GCA_929200335.1 uncultured Alphaproteobacteria bacterium
TTGAATGAATTGCATGATTTAAACTATCCATTTTTGATTGGCACATCACGCAAACGTTTTTTAGGTGCATTGCTTCAAAGTCAAGATCAAAACCGTGATGGCATTACAGCGGCCAGCACAATTGCAGCAAGATTAAAGGGTGGGGCAGTATTTCGGGTGCACGATGTTAAACAAAGTGCAGATTCTATTGCTTTAGCCGATGGAATATTGCATTGTAATAATTTGGGGAATCTACCGAAAACTGTCGCAATGGGTAAGGCATGAGTAGAATCAATCACATGATAAAAATGGATGCATAATGAAACCTTATGAAATTATTCTTAAAAACTGTTCATTCTTTGCCCATCATGGTGTTTTCAAAGAGGAAACAGCTCTAGGACAACGTTTTTTTATTGATGCAGTTTTAACGGTTGATCCCAAGGATGCGTTAGAAAAAGATGAGATAGAAAACACAGTGCATTATGGACTTGTTTTTGCAGCAATTGAAAATATTGTAATCAATGAACGCTATTATTTGATTGAGGCTATGGCCTTAAAAATTGCTAAAAAACTTTGTGAAGATTTTTCACAAATTTTAAATGCTAAGATTACGGTTCGCAAGCCAAGCGCGCCCGTTCCAGGCATATTAGATCATGTTGAAGTAACTGTTGAGCATAGTAAATGAGTGCATTACTTGAAAAACCAGAAGATGGCTTTATGCGTGCTTATATCGGCCTTGGTGGTAACATTGGGGATGTTTATTCGAATTTTTTCAAAGCTCTAGAATTATTAGATGATAAGCCAGGGGTAAAGGTTTTAAAAATCTCTTCTGTTTACAAAACACCGCCTTGGGGCATTACCAACCAAGATTGGTTTGTCAATACTTGTGCAGTGTTAGATTTTTCAATCTCTCCAGTATCTTTGTTAGAAGATTGCTTGGATGTTGAAGATCGATTAAATCGTGCACGTACTGTACGTTGGGGGCCTAGAACTATGGACCTCGATATTTTGTTCATTGAGGATTTTGAAATCAAAACTGAAAATTTAATCGTGCCTCATCCACGCACACATTTACGTTCATTTGTTATCAAGCCACTGTATGATTTAAATGACCAATTAATAGTACAAAATAAGACAATAGCCCAGTGGTTAGAAAGTTTTGATAAGGCGGAGTTAGATCAAATAGTGCCGGTGGCAATGGATGAAACGCCACAATTGGGTAAGGCCGAATGGCGCATCTAATTTCACATTATTAAGCTGCCTGTTGAGACCAACTAGCTGCGTTTTAAAGTGACGCCAATTACAGGCACTAAACCACGCTTGGTTTTTACAGATATGGTAATTTTCATGGTGTTATTAGTCACTGTATTTACCACCATAGCCCCATCTAATTTTTTTCGATGTAGGCCAACAATAAGACGCTTATTTTTTAATTTTCCTGAAACAACATCAAGACCTTGGCCTTTTGCGCCATCAAGATAAGTGCCTTTATAAGTATTGCCTTTTTTCTTGATCACAGCGGAAATAGGTTGAGAAAATAACCCAACACGGCAAGACCCTTTAATTTCCATGCCCGTATTTCCTGCGATGGATGTGCCTTTTAATTTACAATTAAATTCCGTGTCTTTATAGGTTCCAGCAACAATTTTACCTGCACCGGCCCAATTACCTTGAATATTTTTAAAATAAACACGGTCATTCGCAAATGCAGAGCTCCAGCCTACGCTAGCTGAAAAGTATAGAATGAATGCTAAACCAATCTTTGGTAAAGCCTTTAATATTAATGAGAGCTGCATAGTAATTTTCGAATCCTACGTCATTTTAAAAAATAAAATACCTGTACAATTATAAGGATAATGTTCAGATTTAGCAATTATGAATAAAAATGGTTAACGTTGGGTTCATTTTTAGCATTTCACTTTTTTTCTTTTACAGGGTTTAATTTCATTAAGTCTGCAAGAAAATCCCCAGCGCTAGGTCTATCTTCATAGATGAATGGAGCAGGGCGGCAAACATCAATAGCAGCAATGCCTAGTCGAGCGGTTAATAAACCATTTAGTACGCCTTCTCCTAAGCGTGCAGACAATCTGGCTGCTAAGCCATGGCCGATGACTTGTTGTAAAAGACTATGTGACCGGGGGCGTGTCCGGGGCAGTGGAAGA
>CAKMZG010000068.1:10191-12056 GCA_929200335.1 uncultured Alphaproteobacteria bacterium
CGCCAGAAGCCCAAAACGCCTGGCTTACCGCCATAATGTTCTGATAATTTTCGAATTAATTTAAAATTTTCCATCAAAACATAAGCGATATCAACCACGGCTCTTGGGCTAACGGCGGTTACTACTGAAACCCGCTTTGCGCTGTCTAAAACCATTTTTCGCGCTCTTTCATCTAAGGGCGCTAAAAGTTGCTTTTCTGCTATGTTTAAATAATCTTGTGCGTCAATAATTTGTCCCTGCTGCTCCTGTATAATGGCGCGGCCACGGGCAGTGTCAGGACGGTTTTTATAAAGTGATGCGAGTTCAGTAATTGCTTTTTGTGTTGCCTTGTTCTCTTGAGAGCAATTTGCCTCATGAATACTTTCTCGTAAATGCTCAATACTATTTAAGCGCGACAATGCCATAAGTTCACGGATAATTATGCCAAGGAGAGCAAACACTAAGAGCGCTGTTAATCCTAGTCCAAACCACCCCAAATATGTATATCGCTCAAATAGCGTTCGAACTAATCCATCCACATATAGCCCAATACCAAGGCTTAATAGACCTAAAAAGGCAGAGAAAAAGAGTTTTGAAAATGAAAAACGTCTTTGAACAGTTTCAGGTGGCGGTGGTGTTAAACCATTAGTATCATCTTCGCCAATTTTAGATTGTCTAATCTCTGCCGCCATATCAGGCAAAATATTTATATCTGATTCTAAATCTATTTTTTGCGGTTTTCGTGGAGCTTTTTGCTTTGGCTTTGGTTTTGACTTTAGTTTTTCAGCTGGCTTTGGCTGATCCAATTTAAAAGCACGAGGAGGTCTTGCATTATCTTGTGATCTCTTTGTCATATTACACCATTAATCCAATAAATCGCCGAATAAAAATTCTAAACTGCGGTCTAGGCGAATATGTGGCATAGATAATTTTAACCCGTCTTCAGTACGCTCTATTTTTGGTGGTTTAAAGCGCACAAAATTTAGCGCAACTTCATGGGATTTTGTTTCGTCAAATAATGCCTCAGGGTTTTGTGGTAAATCACCTGGAAAAACAGCAGCCTCTTCATCACCATTAAAAGGATTAGCATCGATAGCCTCGCCTTTTATTGGGATACCAATAAGTACGGGTAGTTCTTCACTTCCTTCGTTAATCGTGCCTTCTCGGGTTGCTCTTACGACTGAAAGTGCTGCCACATCTATATCCGCGCCCTTATAAGATGCGCGCTCAATCGCATTTTTTAATAAACGATTTAAAAATGCCTCCATGCGGTCATGATTTTCATGATGTAACTGATCTGCTTTGGTTGCCGCAAATAAAATTCTCTCAACTCTTGCCCCTAATATTGCACTTGCCCAAGAATTTTGGCCAGGGCGAAAGCACTGTAAAATATCAGCGAGAGCGTGTTCTAAATCTTGAATGGCTTCTGTGCCAGCATTCATCGCCTGCAAAGCATCAACCAATACGATTTGACGATCTAAACGCGCAAAATGTTCACGAAAAAATGGTTTTACCACAATGGATTTATATGATTCATAACGGCGCTCCATCATTGCACTAAGTTCTGTATCTTTATAATCCTCAGATAGGGGCGCAAAGGTGAGGGCGGGAGAGCCTTCTAAATCACCCGGCATTAAAAAACGTCCAGGTGGCAGGCTCGATAGTGCATTTTCATCAGCCTTACAGGCTTTTAAATATTGTGTGAAATGAGCAGCCATCTCACGTGCTGAACTTTCATCGTCCTCAATGGTGCCTATATGAGCCGTTAAACTTTGGTGCCAATTCTTTGCTAATTTTTTGCGAATTGGCTGTTTTGATAGCTCAAGCGCACTGCTGCTCCATTCCCAATAGTTTTTATTAAGCAAAGGCAAGTCTAGCAACCATTC
>CAKMZG010000069.1:0-570 GCA_929200335.1 uncultured Alphaproteobacteria bacterium
ATTATCAACCGCGCTAGAGCAATAAATACGAATAATATTATTATGACATCAAATAGAACAGCAATATCTAACGTTAACTTAGACAGTAAAACTGAAAAACTAACAGTGGCTGCAAGCTTTATTTTGTTTTGTATTTTTCCTTCTACAACTGTATTTGCTTCACGCATAGCGCCTGTATTTTTAGCTATAGCTGCAATCTTATCCTTATTGGCGCTTCATGCTGATGGAACGCTTAAAGAAAAAATTCATTCTATTTTTAAATTACCAAAATTGGAATTTAATATAGCAAATCTCTTACACCTCAGCCTATGGGCTGCTGTTATTTGGCTAACTATATCTTATATTTGGGCAGATAATTTTCCAAAAGCCATGCAAAAAACCTGCATTGCTATACTTTTTATTACATTGGGCTATTTTAGCTATCAACAATTGAAGCGCTTAGATAAAACTGTCCATTTGAAATTTTGCCTATTAGGGTTTGCAGCTCTTTCGGTTTTTCTAATTATTGATGTAATATTGAGACTAAACATACGTGGTTTTATACACCAAACCTCAATGTCAGATTTAAAC
>CAKMZG010000069.1:580-11937 GCA_929200335.1 uncultured Alphaproteobacteria bacterium
TCATATTTGCCATCCCTAAAACCAGTCTGAAGGCTTGGTTGCTTTGTATTTTCATGTGGACTATCACTGCAGCAATATCTCAACATGGGGAAAGCCAAAGCGCCACAGCTGCCTTTCTACTGAGCAGTATAGCTTTACCAATGGCCTATTTTATTCGCTCATTTCCAATTATTCTGGGATTAGTAAGTGGCGTTGCTACCCTATTGACCCCCATCATTATGTCCATAATAATCAAGATACAAGATCACTTGCCTGAAGAAATCTTATTTGCTAGTGCGAAGCATCGTTTAGTAATTTGGGAGTTTTATAACAATAGCATTCTTAATCATTTTCTAATCGGTCATGGCATGTTGGGTCATAAAGCACTAGGCAAAAGCAAAGAATATTTGGAATTTGCAGCAAAAACTAACTGCCCAATTGGCGCATCACATCCTCATAATGTGACGTTAGAAATCTGGCTAAACTTTGGTTTAATCGGCGCGATCATAACTGCTGCAATAATTCTTATCAGCTGCATTTTAATTAGAAAACTAACGCCTTCAGCCGGCAGCGCATTATGCTTACTAATCATTGCAATTCTTACGGCTGCTAGTTTTGCATATGGACTTTTTGAGACATGGTGGTATAGCACTATGATTATTACTGTTATTTTTGCATTACTTCAAAGCCAGGGAAAATATGTTAATTCCTAATATATATGTAACCATCATAATGATATTTGGCCTCATATCTGGCTATCTTCTAGCCCTGTTAAAATATAATTTCCCAGCGCTTGATACATTATATTTTTTCATGGTTTTCAGTTTTACTATCTATTGTTTTTTAAAAACCCATAGCATTCATGCCATTTCTTATTTGGAAGGTATAACAGTAAATCTTATTTGCTATGTCTTATTTATCATCCCATTTTTATTCATCAATAGCATAAGTCCATTGGCTCCAATTTGGGGCGCAATGATCTCCAGTGCTATTTTTAGCCTATTATGGATTTTTAGTAAAAAAGCCAAAGTTGGCATACTTAATAACTCGCCCCTTTCACGTTTTTTTAAATTGGGAAAAATTAAAGCACATAATATTAAAAAGCCCAGTGATTTAAAAAAAATCAACATGTTGCTCTATGTTTCTGACAATCTTAAAAATCCAGACTATGCGGCTCTATATCTAGCAGCAAAAAAACGTGGTATTAATACCCATAATCAAAAGCAGGTTTTTGAGCACTATTACGGACAGCAATATGATTATAGCCTGACCGCTCATCGCACCATGAGTGCCTTGCAAATGAGCCTTTATGACATCGTAAAATATAGCCTTTTTTACATATTATCTTTTACACTGTTAATTCTGTTCATTCCTGTGACAATCACAATAAGCGCGTTTATTTTAATTATGGATGGCAGGCCTATTGTCTATGCACAAAATCGTACCGGACTATATGGCAGACCATTTAAAATATACAAGTTTCGCACCATGAAAGTAGAAAGCAATCCTGATGGCATACAAGACCCAACACGTACGGGAGCATTTCTACGCAAAACAAAGCTCGATGAAATTCCGCAATTGGTAAATATAATAAAAGGCCAAATGACACTGATAGGACCACGCCCTGAATGGGATGAAATAACCTCTGATAAAACAAAAGTTCCAGGTTCCGATCACCTGCGAAGCCTAATTTTACCGGGTTTAACTGGCTGGTCACAGGTGAATTATCGCTATACGACAAATTACAAAACTCGCGAGCGCAAATTACGTAGTGACTTATATTACATTAACAATCGTAATTTTGTTATGGATGTGGTTATCTTATTGCGCACTGTACGAGTGGTTTTATTTGGCCACCAATAGACTATCAATGACATAGGGCGTGTCAAAATACACTTCTTCTAGATTATCACCACCACCATCGCGATCAACCACTAGGAATTGGCTAACATCTTCTAAAGAAATTAACGGGTGGTGCCATGAATTTTTAAAATAATTCACCCCTTGGTTAGCTTTAACTAAAAATGCTTGGGGCTCCATTGGTTTATTATCCGAGCCATTTTCAGCCACAACCACCACATAGGGACGGCGATCAAGCGGCATAAAACTTTGCGATCCTAAAGGATGGCGCTCCATCATTTTAATCTCTATTGGAGCGCTAAAAGATTGACCTTCAAAAACACTCATAATGACCTTAGCATCTTCACCCTCAACATCAGCAGTTGCCAATTTGTGATAGCGCTCAGTGGTTCCATTATTAATTGTGAAATGCTCTGCGCTTTCTAGTTCCATCACTTCGCCAAATGGTGAAAAAGCTTCACGAGTAAGTAACTGGATTTTTAGTTCTTTCATTTAAGTCACCTCATCAAAAGAGTACATTTTTACTAAAGTTTGATGCGCTTGAATAAACTCACGAACCAGCTCTAGTTTATTTTATTAGCGCAAATAGTTCTGCCTTAAGTAAATTCACTTAAGCCTACACGATAATACTTTAAAGGCTAGCTTTAACCCGCGCACATAATTCTTGCACGGCTTCATTTTCTAATGCGGGACGGGAGGCAATCAGATTGGCTTCACTTTTCAAAATTACACCATCGCGCAAGATTTTCAATTGATTGGCACGAAGCGTTGAACCTGTTGAAGTGATATCAACAATGATATCCGCTTGGCCTGCTGCTGGAGCGCCTTCTGTTGCACCCAAACTCTCCACAATTCTATAAGTGGCGATACCATGATCGGCAAAGAAATTCTGCGTCAATTGCCAATATTTGGTGGCAATGCGCAAACGCCGACCATAATGCGAGCGGAAAGAAGATGCCACATCATCAAGATCAGCCATTGTATTCACATCCACCCAAGCCTCAGGCACACCAATAATCACATCCGCACCGCCAAAGCCAAGATGCGTAATAAACTCAACCGCTTCATCTGGGCGCGCAACCGTTTCACGCACCAAATCTTCACCAGTCACACCCAAATGGATAGAACCCGCTATTAATTCACGCGCTATTTCTGAGGCTGACATAAAAACAACCTCGATGCCTTTAATGCCCGATATTTTACCTGCATAAGAGCGGTCATCCTCCGGCAATTCAATAGGCATTCCAGCATTGCTAAAAATTTCAATGGCTTGTTCTTTTAAACGCCCCTTGGAAGGCAGTGTTAAAATCGCGCTCATGATTTTGCTCCCTTTCCAATTTTTGCTTTAATACGGTCAAAATCAATAGAAAACCCAATGGCAGGAATATCTACTTCAGCCCCCAGCATAGAAAGTAGGTGATCATAACGTCCACCACCCACGATTGAGTTTTGAGCATCATTATCTTGATAAATTTCAAAAAACAAACCCGTGTAATAATCCAAACGACGACCAAATGAGGCACGATAGGAAATTGTACTTAAATCAAAATCAGCCTGTGCTAAAAGTTTATAGCGTTTTGCGAAATCTGCTCTCGCTTGGCCTAAATCAATATGGGTATCGGTTTCAAATGCGGTTAAAGCTGCAACAGCATCTTTAACAGGCACATCAATTTCTAAAAATTTTTCCAGTGCTGCTAATGCATCACCTTCCAATCGGGTTGCATCAAGTTCAGCCTTTTCAATTGCCCGCGCTGCGATTTCTCGTGCTGTACGCCCACCTTGCTCTGGCAGGTTAGCAATGCTCATTAATTTAGAAACTTCAGCTTCGGCTAGGTCTAAATCTCCAGCAACAACCCATTCTGGCATTTCATTGGCAGAAGCTATCACACCATTCTGCTTTAATTTATCCAGAGCGGCTTGCATTTGATCAGCCTCGCCAAAACACCGTAATAGGCGCACTTGCCAACCTTTTGGCAAGCCAATAGCGCTCACAAGACTTGCAAATAAAGTACGATCGCCCAGCACTGTGTGATGATTATCAACACCTAATTTAGCAAGAGCAGCATGGGCATCGCTTAAAGATTGCACATCTGCTTTTGATGCATCATGATTGCCTAAGTCCTCGATACCAACTTGCAAAAATTCATTCTTGCCATTTCTATGTTGGCGAAAAACTGTCCCCACATAGGAATAGCGGCAAGGGGTTTGGATAGAATGTTTAATGTGATGCAAACAGGTAGGAATGGTAAACTCTGGACGCAGGCATAGCATATCCCCTACCCCATTGGAGGTAATGAAAATACGGCGGCGCAAGTCTTCGCCAGCAGTTTCTAAAAAAGGATCCGCAGGTTGCAAAACATCCACATCAGCGGCAGCGCAACCACGTTCAACAAACCATTTATGTAGGGCTTGTGCCTGTTCCATATCGCCAATCACCTATTTTGCAGCTAGTTCAGCTGCTGCCTCTTCTTGCTGTTCGGTTAAGATCTCACGTACTTTTGCTATTAATTCACCACGTTCAATCATCTGTTGAGCAGGGCGAATTTTGCGCCAAGTCTCATTGTCAGAAATCTCTTGCGACAGTCGCTTGCCCTCAATCAAATCTTTAACCTGCACTTGATTTTGAGAGCGCTCATCAGAGCCTTGGATGATAGCAATACCACAGCCGCGACGATCAGCATATTGCAATTGCTTACCAAAATTCTTTGGATTGCCTTGATACATTTCTGCGCGAATACCAGCCTCACGCAACTCTTTTACCATGGCTTGATATTCGCCTAAAGCTGCAATATCTCTATCCATCACACAAACCATAACAGGTGGGAGTGCATCCACATCGTCCAACTTGCCAAGATTTTTCAACGCTGTCATCAAGCGCGAAACGCCAATGGAAAACCCAGTGGCCGGCACAGGTTCACCGCGAAAACGTGATACGAGCCCATCATAGCGGCCACCACCGCCAACAGATCCAAATTGAACCTTTTCGCCCTTCTCATTGGTCACATCAAAGGTTAGTTCAACCTCATAGACAGGGCCTGTATAATATTCCAAGCCACGCACAACAGAAGGATCAATAAAAATTCGATTTTTTTCATAGCCACCAGCTGCAAATAAAGCTGCCATAGTCGACAGTTCTTCAACGCCATCTTCACCGCGTTGATTGCCAACTACAAGTTCACGTAAAATATCTAGTGTTGCTTGAACATCATCACCAGCAGATTGGACAAATTGTAAAATAATATCTGCGCTAGCTACATCTAAGCCAGCACCTTTGGTAAAATCACCACTGTCATCTTTACGGCCTTCGCCAAGCAAAAGGCGAACGCCCTCTATGCCAAGGCGATCTAACTTATCAATGGCACGCAAAACTGTAAGGCGCGTACCTGCATGTTCATCACCATCAATTCCAGCCTTAGCCATAATGCCATCCAGCACTTTGCGGTTGTTTACCCGCACCAGATAATCACCACGCTTAATACCCAGCTTTTCCATAGTATCGGCCATCATCATGCACATTTCAGCATCGGCTTGAACCCCAGGGGCACCAACGCTATCGGCATCAAATTGCATAAATTGACGGAAACGCCCAGGACCTGGCTTTTCGTTTCTAAACACCCAACCAGAACGGTAGGTGCGATACGGCATGGAAATTTCATTGAAATTTTCTGCCACATGACGCGCAAGTGGTGCGGTTAAATCATAGCGTAGCGAGAGCCATTGCTCATCATCATCTTGTAAAGAGAACACCCCCTCATTAGGGCGGTCGCTATCTGGCAAAAACTTTCCTAAAGCATCGGTATATTCAAACTGCGGGGTCTCCACAGGATCAAAGCCATAGAGTTCATAAACCTCACGAATTTTTGAAACCATGGCATCAGTTGCACGAATATCATGGGCGCTTCTATCTACAAAACCCCTTGGTAGACGTGGCTTTACCTTTTGTGGTTTTCCCTTTTTCTTCGCCATGAATTCTGCCCTTACTTACTGTAAATTAGGTGATTTAATGAATGCAGAGCATCATTAGCCCAAGCCAAGGGTAAGAGCAAGATTATTTGCTAATAAAGTTTGCGCTCTAACGTAAATGCGGGCGTATAAATTCAGACCGCTGCTGTTCACGCAAAACCCGACAAGGGCAACCCTCCACATGGTCATTAACAATGCCCGACGACTGCATAAAAGCATAGACCGTTGTTGGCCCCACAAATGACCACCCGCGCTTTTTTAAATCTTTTGAAATAGCTTTTGATGCATCACTCATTGTGATTTGACGAAGAGAGGCATAATCTGCTTGTTCTGGACGTGCTTCAATGCTTGGCTCATGGCTCCAAAAATAAGCAGCCAGTGAACCTTTTTCTTCAACAAGTTCAAGGGCACGATTGGCATTATTAATAGTTGAACGAATTTTACCAATATGGCGCACAATACCAGCGTCTTTGACCAGACGCTCTTCATCTTCTGGGGTAAATTTGGCTACTATGTTAAAATCAAATCCTGCAAAGGCTTTACGGAAATTCTCACGTTTGGAGAGTATCGTGTACCATGATAGCCCTGCTTGAAAACCCTCAAGGCATATTTTTTCAAACAGCCGAATATCATCATCTAAGGGAACCCCCCATTCATTATCATGGTAGGCTTTATAATCAGGTTTTCCACCATGCCACCAACATGACAGTTCCCCATTTTCATCTTCCAATAAACCCGTTTCAGACATTTTTAATCCTTTTTCAAATCAACACTTGAGATTATGAACGCATGTTCTAAACTGTCAAGAAATGATATTTTAAGGTGTTAATAATGAACTGCCGTATTTTCTTTTCCAGTTTGACTATTTTATTAAGCTGTATATTTATTTTGCCTAGCCAAGCAGCAAGCAAACGCGAACGCATATTATCAGGCTTTAACAATACTGCCTTTGGTGCAGAATATTCTACCTTTGGTTTTCAAAGCAATTATATCCGCAAATTTGCTGGAACCGTTAAATTTTATATCCACAATAAATCTCGCAAAAATCGGAAATCTGCGGCAAGGCGTTTTATCTTGAGCTTAAATCGCAGTATTCGCGGATTAAAAACCCAAATTGTAAAAAATCCTAAACAGGCCAATTTTCACCTCTATATTATCGATAGAAAAGATTATAAAAAAACCGTTCGTAAGAAAATTTACCGCCGCCCCTTTGCTGCCATTCGGGGGTTATGTTTGGTGCGTTCAAGCTATACTAGACGCGGCATATCAGAATCTGCTGCTGTTATCGTATCCGATGAAGGCGAACGATTATTCAAGCGTTGTTTGATTGAAGAGGTGCTACAAGGTTTAGGACCACTCAATGAAGACCGCAAATTAAAGCGCAGTATTTTCAATGCTGGTAGCAAATACATAGGTTTTTCAAAAACTGACCGCTATATCATGAATATTCTTTATGACCCCCGCTTAAAGGTTGGCACATCAAAGCGAGCAACACAAAAGTTGTTGCCTAAAATTTATAATGATGTTCGTCATCGATTAAAATAGCTTATGAATTAAGATCAATCTCAAGTTTCACATCCGCAAGCTCTTGTGGTTTTTTACCGCCATAAGCCCAGTTTAATAGCTTAATGGTATGCACAACAGGTATGCCGGCATCACTTGCCAATTGTGTAATACAGCCAATATTGCCCGCTGCAACAGCATCCACATGAAGGGCTTTAATATTAGCCAACTTACGCTCTTTAAGCTGATTAGCTATATCAGATTGCATGATGTTATAGGTGCCAGCAGACCCACAACAAAGATGTGGCTCTCTAGGCTCCGATATTAAAAATCCTGCATTAGTAAGCAAAATTTTAGGCTCTCGGATAATTTTTTGCCCATGTTGCATTGAACACGCTGAGTGATATGCAATGCGTAAGCCCGTTTCTAATTCTGGCTTAGGTAAATCAATTGAAGTGAGATATTCAGTTATATCTTTTGCAAGGCGGGCTACTCTCTCAGCTTTTTCACGCATCTGGGGATCATCTTTAAATAAATGACCATAGTCTTTTACCGATGTACCACATCCAGAAGCAGTGATTAAAATAGCATCCAATCCGCCATTTTCTATTTCAGCCATCCATGCCAAAATATTTTGCTTTGCCGCCTGGCGCGCCTTATCTTCCTCGCCCATGTGCTGAACCAATGCACCACAGCAGCCCTCATTGGGCACAGTTATCACTTCAACATCAAGGCGAGCTAATAGCTCATGGGCTGCGCGGTTAATCTCATTATCCAATACGGATTGAGCGCAACCCTGCATGACAATCACACGCGATTTTGCACTTTTAACAGGCTGAACCTCTTGCACCTTCTGAGCTGGCAATTGATTAGGCGCTAAGCGCAACATGGCAGCCAAAGGTTTTAGGGGTTTTATTTTTTCAAATATGCCGGCAAAAGGCTTGCCTAATTTAGCAAGACTTAAAGCTGCTCTAAAGCGGTTGGGATAGGGTAGCACAAGGGTTAAAACCTTGCGGATGGTTCTATCTATAAGGGGGCGTTTATAAGTTTTAGTAATATGATTTCTAGCAAAATCCGACAGGTGCATATAATCCACACCCGATGGACAGGTGGTCAAACAAGCATAGCACGATAGACACCTATCCATATGAAGGGCAAAAACATCATCGGCTTTGCGATCATTTTCTAAATAATCTTTGATCATATAAATGCGACCACGCGGTGAATCTAATTCATTGCCAAGGGTCACATAGGTAGGGCATGTGGCCGTGCAAAATCCACAATGCACGCATTTGCGCAAGATGCCATCTGCCTCGCTAATGCCGTTTTGTCTTAATTGTTCAGGGGTAAAATTAGTTTGCATGACTATCGCCCCTCAACCATACGCCCATGGTTTAGCACCCCATTGGGATCAAAACTATGCTTTAAGCGGTTAGAAAGTTGTGCAAGTGGTTCAACTTCTGGTTCAAAAACTGGCAATAATTCGCGTGCGATCTCCGGCGCACGAATAAGCATAACTTGCCCGCCCGTATTTTGCGCAACATATTGGCGGATGAGGGCTTCTTGTTCTTTAATATCAACACCTGCATCAACCGATAGCCATACCAAGCCGCCTTGCCAATCATAGAGCGCCTCAATGGGCAATTGTTGGCGCAATTGCATGATGATTTCATGGCCTTTTGTTGGTGCAACAGACATGCGCCACACCATGGCCTCGCGCCCCTGTGGCTGGTCACGGTGAGCAAATGGGGTGACATCTCGCATCTCCCGCCAAAAATGGATGGATTGAGCTTGTTCAAAAACTTGCATTTCACCAAATTGCTTCAACAAATTTTTTAAGCGTTCAATACGATAATTAACAGACACCTCAATACCTTCAAGACGCAAAACCGTCATAGCATCATTGCCCACATCGCCATTTAAAAATCGCTGAGCAATCATATAGGGGGCATGTCCTGCGCTCGATACTTCATTGCTAGAACCCATGGCAATGCTCATAGCTTTTGTTGCTGCCCCATCATCAAGCCCACGAATGACCAAGCTCTTCTCACACTCAGCGGTGGGCAGTGTTTTCAAAGTAATTTCCGAGAGAACTGCCAAGGTTCCATAAGCACCCGACACTGCCTTTGATAAGTCATAACCCGTTACATTTTTCACCACACGGCCGCCTGACTTTACAATATCACCCCGTCCAGTAACGCCTTCAAAGCCAAGTACATAATCTCGTGCAGAACCTGCTTTCAAACGGCGAGGACCAGACAAATTACAACCAATCATGCCGCCTATGGTGCCTTGCCCTTCATGTTTACCCAATAGAACACCGTAATCCATAGGCTCAAACATCAAACATTGATTTTGCGCGCTCAATTGCACTTCAATCTCTGCTAAGGACGTACCTGCATGAGCCGTTAGAACAAGCTCATCGGGTTCATAAAGCTTAATCCCGCTCATCTTGCTCATGTCCAAAACATGGTCAGCCTTAACGGGACGCCCAAGGGTTCGTTTTGAGCCTTCTCCTATTATTTCAAGAGGAGAGTTTTGCGAATTTGCAGCCACAATCACGTCTTTTAATTCTTTAATTTTTATTGGGCAAAATTTTTCAACCATAATTACTCTAACTCTATGGGTTAAAAACGAGGGAGATCAGGAAACGGCATTTTGCCTTGATGAATGTGCATTCTACCAAGTTCAGCACAACGATGCAGCTTTGGAAACACTTTCCCTGGATTTAACAAATGCTGCGGATCAAATGCACATTTTACCCGCATCTGTTGATTGAGATCATCCTCATTAAACATCACTGGCATGAGGTCTCGTTTTTCAACACCAACACCATGTTCGCCTGTTAATACACCGCCAACTTCAACGCAAAGCTTTAATATCTCCGCGCCAAATTCCTCGGCCTTTTCCAATTCGCCAGTTACATTAGCATTGTATAAAATTAGCGGATGTAGATTGCCATCACCTGCATGAAACACATTGGCAACCCGCAGATTAAAGTGCTCAGATAATTCACGCATGCGGGCTAAAACTTTTGGCAATTGCTTTCGTGGGATTGTGCCATCCATGCAAAAATAATCTGGCGATATGCGTCCAACCGCTGGGAAGGCAGCTTTGCGCCCTGCCCAAAAAGCCAAACGCTCCTCATCATCATTGGATATACGCAAGGTGCTAGAACCATGGCGTTTTGCAATCTCAGCAACCCGCTCAATCAGTGTATCCACCTCTACCTCTGGGCCATCTAACTCGACAATGAGCAATGCCTCCACATTAAGTGGATAACCCACTTGAACAAAATCTTCTGCAGCTTCAATGGCCAATTTATCCATCATCTCCATGCCACCTGGGATAATGCCTTGAGAGATAATATCAGCAACACAGGCTCCCGCTTCTTCACTTGAAGGAAATCCAACAAGCAGAGCCCTTGCTGTTTCTGGTGATTGTAAAATCCGCACCGTAATTTCTGTCACAACACCTAACAAGCCCTCAGAACCATGCATCAAGCCTAATAAATCATAGCCTTGATCATCAAGATGTTTGCCACCTAATCGGATAATCTCACCATTAATCAAAACCATCTCAAGCCCCAATACATTATTCACTGTGAGGCCATATTTAAGACAATGCACACCGCCAGAGTTTTCAGCCACATTGCCACCAATTGAACAAGCTATTTGCGAAGATGGATCAGGTGCATAATAAAATCCGCGCTGCTCAACAGCCTTCGTAATCCCCAGATTAGTAACCCCAGGCTGCACAATGGCAGCGCGGTTATCGTAATCCACTTCCAAAATTTGATTAAAGCGTGACATCACCAATAAAACAGCATCTTCTAAGGGCATCGCAGCCCCCGTTAAAGACGTGCCAGAACCACGTGGCACAACCTTAATGCCTTCATCATTGCAATATTTTAAAATTTGAGAAATCTGCTCCGTATTTTGTGGCAAGACCACCACAAAAGGCAATTGTCGATAAGCGGTTAAACCATCAGTTTCAAACGCACGCATTGCATTTTCATCTACCACAACACCTTCTTTGGGTAAGATAGATTG
>CAKMZG010000070.1:0-9666 GCA_929200335.1 uncultured Alphaproteobacteria bacterium
GCTAATCGCCGTGCAGCAGCAGAAAAAGCCATGGATAAAGTGCGCGATAAATTTGGCTCTGAGGCTGTAAAAATAGGATTGATACATAGGTCAAAAAAACATTGAATAACAATAAACTAATACTATTTATTCAACCATTTTCTCAACCTATCTACACCCTCGCTCATTTCTTCATAACTGCCCGCAAATGAGAATCGCATGAATTGATGGCCGCGATAAGTATCAAAGTCCTTGCCCGGCGTTGCAGCAACTTTTGCCTCTTGCAACATTTTTTGCGCAAATTCAAAAGCGTCATTTGTGAGGTTTGAGACATTGCAATATCGGCAGAATTTCTGTAATACCCAGCTTTGGCAGCTCCTGTAAAAAATAGGCTCTATTTTTTGCATACCCCGATTTCACTTGCTCTAATTCATCAGAACCATCAAAGGCTGCTTGAGCTGCTACTTGCGAGAGTGTCGGCGCTGAAATATACAGACTTTGAGCAATGCGCTCCACAGGGCGTTCTAAATATTCGGGCAAGATCATCCACCCCACTCGCCAACCTGTCATGCAATAATATTTTGAGAAGGAATTGATCACCACTACATTTTGCGTAAAATTAAGCGCTGAATGCTCGCGTTCGCTATTATAGCTTAACCCGTGATATATCTCATCTGAAATCAAATGAATGTGTTTTTTCTTGCACATATCAATAATTTCCTGCATTTCATCGCGCAATATCGATGTTCCTGTAGGATTACCTGGACTGGCGATTAAAACCCCTGCGAGTCCTTTTGGATCAGCCGCATCCGCCCACCCGATTTGCTCACCAGTAATTTGCCAACGGGTGGTTTCATCCACCTCAATCTCAACAACCTCTAGGCCAAGGGCTTTCAAAATATTGCGATATGCAGGATAAGCAGGTGATGCAATAGCTACTCGGTCTCCCACATCAAAGAGACTTAAAAATGCTAAATTAAACCCAGCTGACGAACCAGTTGTTACCGCGACTCGCTCAGGCGAAATTTTAACATCATAATAATCTTGATAGTGACGGGCAATCCGCTCACGCAAAGACGAAAGCCCCATGGCATTAGTATAGCCAACACGCCCATCTTTTAACAGATTACTTGCAGCTTCTAAGGCGGGTTTGGGTGCAGGCGCCGCAGGTTGCCCAACACACATAAAGATGACATCGTCTCCCTCAGCCTTCAATTTATTAGCTGCCGACATAATATCCATAGCATGAAAAGGCTCTACATTTGCGCGATCAGATGGTTTCATATTTCAATTCCCAACTAGAAAAAATAAAATGAACATAATATCTTCATATAGACCGTTAAAATAAAATCCTCTATAGCTAAACCAATCAATTTCGAAATTTCAATGTGGAGCAATTATATGCCAATCAAATCCGTTCTTTTAAAAAGCCTAAAACCTCTGTTGGTTGGCGCAGTCTTAACCACATCACTGTTTAGCCCAGCTATCGCCTTTGATGATAAGGAAAAAGAAGAGATTGGCAGCATTGTGCGCGAATATCTGCTTAATAACCCTGAAATTCTTTATGAGATGCAACAGGAGTTTGAGCGCAAGCGTGAAGAAGAAGCTAACGCTAAAGCCCAAGTAGCCCTTGAGCGTGACCATGATAAAATTTTTAATTCCCCAAATCAAATTACCCTAGGCAACCCCAAGGGCGATGTTACCGTTGTAGAGTTTTATGATTATAACTGTGGCTATTGTAAACGTGCTATGAATGACATGCAAAAGCTCCTTGAAGAAGATGGTAATATTCGCTTTGTTTTAAAAGAATTTCCCATTTTCCAAGGGTCTGGCGAAACTCACCAAGTATCTGTTGCTGTTTCACAAGTTGCGCCAGAGAAATATCAAACATTTCACTCTGAACTGTTTTCCTTACAGGGACAAAAAACAGCTGAGCGCGCATTAAACCTAGCCGATAAATTGGGCATCGATACCAATAAGATAAAAGAAGCCATGTCTTCCGACAAAGTCCTTACAGCACTTCAAGAAAATGCACAACTTGGGCAAGCATTAAGTATTAATGGAACACCTGCCTATGTATTCGAAGGCCAAGTTGTATCCGGCGCTGTTGGCTTTGAAAGCTTAAAGACAATTGTAAGCAATATGCGAGAGTGCGGTAAAACCAATTGCTCATAAAACAATTCTTTACTAAATAAACTTATAATTCCGCCGATTGGGCAAAGCCCAGAGCAAGAGAAGAGTATCCTATGGCTAAAAAAATATTAATTCTAAATGGCCCTAACCTAAATTTATTGGGCATCCGTGAACCAGCAATTTATGGCACACAAACGCTTAAAGACATCGAAGGAAATTGCAAAACGAAAGCGGCTGAGCTGGGCTTTGAAATTGTCTTCAAACAAAGCAACTCAGAAGGCGCATTGGTTGATGCAATTCAAGAAGCAAGTGCAGATATGGCCGGCATTATTATTAATGCAGGTGCTTATACCCACACATCCATTGCTATACATGATGCTTTGCGTTCATTTAAAGCGCCGATCATAGAATTGCACCTTTCTAATATCCATGGCCGTGAAGATTTTCGTAAAAAATCATATATTGCACTGGTGGCGACTGGAATCATTTGTGGATTTGGTGCAAAAGGCTATGAATATTCCATTGAAGCTATTGCTGATTTGGTAAATAAGTAAACAAAGCTAGAGAATCCCACAGCTTAATTAGCATTTTGTTGGTACATCTCAGTGCAAACATTGAGCATGAATAAGTTTCATGCTAAGAAATAAAAAATCAATTTTTAGGAAAAGAACAGACTAATGGCAGCCAAGAACAACGGAATGGATCAAAAGTTCATCAACGATCTAGCAGAAATCATGACCCGCAATGATATTAATGAAATCGAATTGGAAGAAGGCGAAACTCGTGTTTATCTTTCACGCGGTGCACAACAAGTAATTGCAGCACCTGCACCTGCTCCTGCTATGGCAGCTACAGCAGCAGCACCTGTTGCAGCAGCACCTAGCGCTGCTAGCGCGCCTGCAGCACCAGCAAAAAATGCAAATGCCGTACCATCCCCAATGGTTGGCACCGCATATCTTGCACCAAGCCCAGATGCTGATGCATTTGTAAAAATTGGTCAAAAGGTGGAAAAAGGTGAAACTATCATCATTATTGAAGCCATGAAAACCATGAACCAAATCCCGTCTCCTGTATCAGGTACCGTGCGCGAAATTCTGGTTGAAGATGCTCAACCTGTTGAATTCGGCGAAGATCTAATCGTAATAGAATAGAGCCATATATGTTCAAGAAAGTCTTAATTGCCAACCGTGGGGAAATTGCTCTACGTATTTTGCGTGCCTGTAAGGAATTAGGCATTGCAACAGTTGCCGTGCATTCTACTGCTGATGAAAGCGCTATGCATGTGCGTTTAGCTGATGAAAGCGTTTGTATTGGCCCGCCATCTTCAACAGAGAGCTATCTTAACATTCATGAGATTGTTGCCGCTTGCGAAATCACGGGGGCTGAAGCCATTCACCCTGGCTATGGCTTCTTATCAGAGAATGCAAAATTTGCTGAAATCTTAGAAGCTCACGGCATAACATTCATAGGCCCAAGTGCAGAACACATCCGCACTATGGGCGATAAAATTGCTGCTAAAGAAACTGTAAAACGTCTTGGTATTCCTGTTGTGCCGGGCTCTGATGGTGAAGTGATTGAATTTAGCGATGCTAAGAAAATCTGCGATGAGATTGGCTACCCAGTGATCATTAAAGCTGCTTCTGGCGGCGGCGGTCGTGGTATGAAGGTTGCTCAAAATGAGCAAGAATTGCAAAATGCGCTTCATACAGCCCGTTCAGAAGCTGGCGTTAACTTTGGCGATAGTGCCGTTTATATTGAAAAGTATCTTGGCAAACCGCGTCACATCGAAGTTCAAATTTTGGGTGATGGCAAAGGCCATGCGGTTCACCTTGGTGAACGTGATTGCTCGCTACAACGTCGTCACCAAAAAGTTTGGGAAGAAGCAACTTCACCTGCCATAACACCAGAACAGCGTGAAGAAATTGGCAACATCTGCGCCAAAGCTATTGGTGATATGGGATATTCTGGTGCTGGCACCATCGAATTTTTATATGAAGATGGTGAGTTCTATTTCATCGAGATGAACACCCGCCTTCAGGTGGAGCATACAATTACTGAGGCCATTACAGGTATTGATTTGGTGAATGAACAATTGCACATTGCTTATGGCGATGGCATTTCATTCAAGCAAGATGATGTTAGCTTTAATGGCCATGCCATTGAGTGTCGCATTAATGCTGAACATCCAGAGACGTTTGTTCCCTCACCTGGCCGCATTGAACATTACCATCCTCCAGGTGGCTTAGGCATTCGCGTTGATTCTGGTGTTTACCAAGGCTATTCAATTCCACCTTATTACGACAGCATGATTGGCAAGCTTATTGTTCATGCGCGTACCCGTGAGGAATGTATGGCTCGACTTAAACGTGCTTTAGATGAATTTGTAGTAGATGGCATTCAAACCACCATCCCACTATTTCAAGACCTCGTTTGCAATGAAGATATTGCAAAGGGTGATTATAACATTCACTGGCTTGAAAAATATCTCGATTAATACCATACTTAATATATGGTCGCTAAAGACGATATATTGATGGAAATTACCCCGCAGGTTTTGCTTAAGGCATATACCTGCGGTATTTTTCCTATGGCTGAATCAGCCTCAGACCCCAGCTTATTCTGGATAGAACCAGAAATTCGGGGCATTATACCGCTAAATAATTTTAAAACATCAAAGAGCTTGCGCAAAGTCATTCGCCAGAATCGTTTTGAAATTCGTATTGATAATGATTTTGATGCTGTCATATCGCACTGTGCAGAAGCAACGCCGAACCGCCCCAGCACTTGGATAAACAAGCGCATTCGCCATCTCTATGGAGAGTTGTTTGATATGGGTTTTTGCCATACGGTTGAATGCTGGCAAGACAATAAGTTAGTTGGCGGACTTTATGGCATTCATATTGGCGCAGCATTCTTTGGAGAAAGTATGTTTTCGCGGGTATCTAATGCCTCTAAAGTTACCATGGCACATTTAGTTCATCGCATGCAATTTGGAAAATTCTTGTTACTGGATACGCAATTTACTACAGAACACTTAAAATCATTGGGCGCCCTAGATGTAGATCGAGAGGATTATGAGGTTTTACTCAATAATGCGCTAGATTATGAAGCTGATTTCTTTCCAGAAAATTATCCAAAAACCTCAGGCGTAGATGGCACTTATTTACTGCAATCTTTAAGCCAAACATCATAGACCGCATGCTCCACAGCATTTAAGCCTGGGCTAGCTGCGAACATCCAGCCGGAAAAGAGTTTTTTCCTAGTTTTATCAAAAGTTTCTTCTTGCACCTCTACAAATGCCAATGTTTTGGGTTTATCGGGCTGGTCTGAGGTATTGCAAACTCTTGGTGTTACCAATAAAGCGCCAAACTGCACAGTCTCTCCCACATCCACATTAAAGGTAACAATTCGGCCAGTGATTTTATCAATGCCAGAAAAAATCGCCGTAGGATTAGCAACACGGCCAGCCATTGCCATATTGGATAGCCCTAAAACCCAGAAAATAACCAGTATTGTTGAAATAATCCGTCGCATTTCTCTGCCTTTAATCATTGCAAATTTATAGTTTGTAACCAAAATCATATAGATTATCGTATTTTCTGGCTATATATTCTTCTAGCAATGAATTGCGGCAAGTCAATGATTGGAATGGAAAATATAAGTTAGGAACAGTTTATTCTATTAAGGCGCTTAACTTGAAATCTGCAATATAGCTTTTATACATCTTTTACTTTTACAGCAGAAAATCGTAAGCGAACGAAGTCAGGAAGCCAGTTTCCATGAGAATCACACATAACAGGTTCAAGTGCATTTACGACAAGGTCCAACGCATCTTGCCTTTTAGCAGGATCAAGTTGATTAAAATAAAGTTCAAAAGTTATCTCTAACCACTCTCGCAAATCAAGTGGTAAGACTGTCGGTCTAGCAAATGTAATGATACGATCTACCCGAAATCCGCAAGATTCAAGCAGATTACTATATTCTTCTACGGTTGGGAAAAGCCAAGGGTGAGCCATCGTCTCATCAAGCTTACGTTCAAGTGCAATTGCACGTAATGTAGAAATAATAGCTGCTAAATTGCCAAATCCACCTAATTCACCAACAAAGCGACCATCTTCTTTGAGCGCTCTATTAATAGGCTTTAATATTTCAGGCTGATCTACGAAAGTATGAAGGCTATCATTAGAAAATACGGCCGTAAATTCATTTTGGAATGTCATATCAAGGCCATTAAGTAAATATGTCTCAATGCCTTTATCGCGTGATAATCCAACTAGATAATCATCACTATCAACACCAACAACCTCACAACCGCGGTTAGCAATGCGCTCTGCTAACACACCGTCGCCACAACCGAGATCCAAAACTCTATCGCCTTGAATTGGCTCAAGCCAGTCAATAACCCCTAAACCTAAATCTGAAATGAATCTAAGTTTTTGAGCTTGGGAATCATTAAACCATTCTTTTTCTTTAGAACTTGGTTTGTAAATAGTTGGTGGCATAACACTCTCAATAAAATTAAATTCTATGCGTTTGGTGTCCAAGCCTCGTATTGTTTATCGTCTAAGCAAGCGTCAGCAGTACGTAGGCTTTTGGGGCGGTAGGCTTTTGAAGAGCCTGTTGGGTTTAATTGATGCTCTAATTCCCACTCTTTGGGCATATAAGTATCTTCAGCAGGAGAAACATCTGTACGGTGATGCATCCAACCATGCCAACCGGCTGGGATAGCACTAGCATCACTAATGCCACTATAGATTACCCAACGTCTTGGTCTATTGTCAAATGTATCGCCTTGGTAATACACATTACCATTTTTATCTTCGCCGACTTTTGTACCCTTGCGCCATGTAAAGAAGCGAGTACCAAGGGTTTGACCGTTCCACCACGTGAAAAACTGAAGTAAAAAGCGTTTCATTTTAAACCTGCCTAAATTGGTTGTTTTTTTATCATATAATCAAAATCAATAGAGATAATTTATACACATTTCTCTCAAATCGAAAATGACCATATAGTAGTAAGGCTAAAAGTTTAGCCCAAAATTCTCATCAAATCAGCTGTTTTCAATCTTCTTGCGCAAGATTTCGTTTACAGCCTGTGGATTAGCCTTGCCGCCAGTGGCCTTCATCACCTGTCCAACGAACCAACCCACTAATTGAGGTTTCTCTTTTGCCGCAGTCACTTTATCAGGATTTGCCGCAATTACCTCATCAACTGCTGATTCAATAGCACCAAGATCTGTTACTTGAACCATGCCACGGGCTTCAACAACTTCTTTGGGATCGCCACCTTCATTCCAAATGATCTCAAATAGATCTTTGGCAATCTTGCCAGAAATTGTGCCGTCCTTGATCAAATCAACAATTGCGCCCAGTTGATCTGCTGAGACTGGCGTCTCTTCAATACTTTGTCCAGCTTTATTTAATGCGCCCAAAAGGTCATTAATCACCCAGTTTGCAGCTAATTTACCATCACGGCCTTTCGCGACTTCTTCATAAAAGTCTGCGACAGATTTCTCAGAAACCAAAATAGACGCGTCATAAGGCGATAGACCAGACTTAATTAAGCGCTCACGCTTATCATCTGGCAATTCTGGCAAGTTTGCTTTAATTGCCTCAACATAGGCATCATCAAATTCAAGCGGCAATAAATCAGGATCAGGGAAATATCGATAATCATGGGCTTCTTCTTTAGAGCGCATAGAACGAGTTTCACCTTTTGATGGATCAAACAAACGCGTTTCTTGATCAATCGTGCCACCATCTTCCAAAATGCCAATTTGGCGACGCGCTTCATATTCAATAGCTTGACCAATAAAACGAATAGAATTCACGTTTTTGATCTCACAGCGTGTGCCAAATTCACCACCAGGTGTGCGCACAGAAACATTTACGTCCGCCCTTAGAGAACCCTGCTCCATATTACCATCACATGTACCAAGATAGCGCAGAATCGTACGCAATTTAGTAACATATGCCTTGGCCTCATCGCTTGAACGAATATCAGGTTTTGATACAATCTCCATCAAGGCAACCCCTGATCGGTTAAGATCCACAAAACTCATGGTTGGATGCTGATCATGCATAGATTTACCCGCATCCTGCTCCAAGTGCAGACGCTCAATGCCAATTTCAACCTCATCAAATTGACCTTTTTTATCAGGCCCTACAGCAATCATAATCTTGCCCTCACCCACGATAGGATCCTTAAATTGGGAGATTTGATAACCTTGTGGAAGATCAGGATAAAAATAGTTTTTACGATCAAAGACTGAACGATTATTAATTTGAGCTTTTAATCCAAGCCCAGTGCGCACAGCTTGGCTCACGCATTCTTCATTAATTACCGGCAACATGCCCGGCATTGCAGCATCCACAAGGGATACATTGGCGTTTTGTTCATTACCAAATTCGGTAGAAGCACCTGAGAACAATTTGGAACTACTGCTCACTTGAGCATGAACTTCCATACCAATAACCATTTCCCAATCTTGGGTGGCACCAGCAATAAATTTTTTCGGATCTGGGGTTCTAGTATCAACTAACGCGTCCATTGATGACCTTCTTCAAACTGCTTAAAATCTCATAAAATCAGCTAACGGTTTAGCTGATTTTGCTATCTGTTCTATCTAAAGCTTTTGACAAATAGTGCAAGAGATTGAAGCTTGAATTTTGGGATTATTTTAAATTTCTAACCATCTTTATGAGCATTTAGCACCTTAAGACAATTATTTATTCAAAACGCGATTAAAAATCAGCTCGTTGATATCTGGTTTATTTTGGCGCTTAGTATCTTTTAAACCCATCCGAAGCTCAACACGACTGGATGAACGAGAAGCTGTATTATTTTTAGCAGCAGTATTTTTGCTACCTCTACGCAACCTGATTTTGCGATTGTGCAACAAACCCTGCTCCAAAATGGCGGTGGCTACATTGCGTTGTTGCTCATCAGCGGCACCATAAAGACTGGTATAAATCCCTTCCACCCACGGGCGATCATCAGGGTTGGCACGCATCATGGCATTGGTTGCCAAGGCAAGACCGAATTCTGGCGAATGCTCAACTCCATGGCCGTCAAACATTAATTGCCCCAAGAGCGCTGCTGCCTTTGGGTGCCCCTTACGGTTGGCCTTCACCAGCCAGCGTGCTGCCTGCACATAGTTTGGATTTTCTTTAGGGTGGCTCGTGTAATATTCACCCAACTCAAATTGCGCTTGAGCATTGCCAAAATAAGCAGAGGCGTGAAAAAGACGATTAGCCTCCCGCACATTTGTCTTGATAGGGCTGTCTGGAATACCCTTCTTCAAATATTGAGCAAGAGAAGCAAAAGCACCAGAAACCTGACGTTTATTCACCCGTTCAAAGCCAAATTTCTTATATTGTCGAGCGATGCCCAGAAACAATTGAAAGGCTTTATAATCATTCTTTTCAACACCTGTACCTTGTTGATATAATTGACCTAACTTCCAACGCGCGGCATTATGATTGTGTTTTGCAGCGATTTCCAAGGCGCTTATGGCCTCCTCATAATCACCAGCCTCAAGCGCTCTAAACCCTT
>CAKMZG010000070.1:9676-11852 GCA_929200335.1 uncultured Alphaproteobacteria bacterium
GTATCAAGCTCCTCATCAACACTATCAGAAATAGTATGCAAAAGTTTATTACTGCCGTGAATGAAATCGAAATTAAGTTCAATTTTGGGTACATCTGCCCATGATGCAGTTAATCCTGCCGCTTGCACTGAGCCGCAACTTAAAACAAGTCCAACACCGACCACAGCACAAAATTTGCTGAAGGCTCCAGTTCTTACTGATTTAAAATTATTTTGCTTTATTCTTAGCATTTTAATTCAGTTCTTTCTCTATTCCAAATTTTAAGAAACTTTGGGTCGCTATGCACTAGATAAGTGCAAACCATAAAGGATAAATCCTACTAATTTCTTATCTTGATTTTATAAATGAAGATATTTGTGGCTGAATAGTGGAGAATATGACTATAAATTAGTCTAACTTATTTTTAAATTATGATTGTTGCCCATATGTCACATATGCCGCAGCGTTATATTGCCATTATAATTTCTGCAAACCCAATTAAGTCTGGTGCGTCTCGAATCTTTTATTTGCGAATAGCTTTCATTTAGGTAAATTCCCCTAAATGCTACACGCGTTAGCACACCACCTTGAACCGCTTATTAGGATTAGATTCGCCGCGCAACAATTTCAGATAGGACTTTGGTATCTTTAATTGTTTTGATAAAAGCTTAATAACAGCCTGATTAGCTTTACCTTTTTCTGGCACCACCGTCACATAAGCACGAATATAGTAAACCCCAACCTCATTCACCTCAAGTTTAACTCGATTACTTGAGGCTTTAGGTGTGACCTTTACATCAAATTCTGTGCCTAATAAATCAAGCCAGTTGGCAGATTGTGTCATTCGTTATTTCACCTCTGCCAGCATGTAGCTGAAGCAGTATAAACCAATTCAGCAATTATTAGAGATTAAACAAACCATTCTTTGGCTTTAAACATCCAGTCCCAATAAACTTTTGGCAAGATATTCTTTTTCAAATACCAATTAAATCCACGCGGTTTAGTTGAATCCCACGGGAATGTGGACATGAGTTTACCACCATAGCCAAATTCTGCCAAAATAATCTTACCATTTTCAACCGTAAGCGGGCATGAGCCATACCCTTGATATAGCGGCTTGGGCGCTTTGCCTGCCATAACTGCCAATAAATTTTGCGCCACGATTGGTGCTTGCTTACGTACAGCTGCGGCAGTTTTGGCATTGGGCGCTGAACAAGCATCCCCAAGACTGAATATATTATCAAATTTGCTATGCTGAAGCGTGTATTGATCAACATCAATCCAACCGCCCTCATTAGCCATTGGGCTTTGTTTAATGAAATCTAGCGCGCATTGTGGTGGGCAAACATGAATCATATCAAATTCACGTTTTACCTCAGAGACTTTTCCATCGCCATCGGTGGCTTTAAACCACGCCGTTTGACTGTCCCCATCAATTTTCACAAGATTATGGGAGAAATCCAATTGAATGCCATATTTCTCGACATATTCCATGAGTGGTGCAACATAAGGCTCACAGCCAAATAAAACGGGTCCCGCATTACAAAAGGATACATTAATATTATCCAACACCTTATTTTTAAGCCAATGGTCGCTGGATAGATACATTGCTTTTTGAGGTGCACCAGCGCATTTAATAGGCATTGGGGGTTGGGTGAAAATTGCCTCACCTGATTTTAATTCTTGAGTCAATTTCCATGTATAAGGCGCTAAGTCATAACGATAGTTTGAAGTCACCCCATTGCGCCCCAAAGCATCTTCCAAACCTTCAACCGCCGCCCAATCAAGTTTCAAGCCCGGCGCGATAATTAGATAATTATAATGAACCCTATCACCATTTTCTAAGGTGACTTGATCTAATTGGCGCTCAAATGATTTAACCGCCCCTTTGATACGTTTAACATATGATGGCCAAATGCTGTCCATAGAACGTTGGGTAAACTCTTTATCGAAAACACCGCTGCCAACCATAGTCCATCCGGGCTGATAGTAATGATTCTCAGCAGGTTCAATGATGGCAATATCCAAACCACGGTTTCTTTTATGCAAACTTGCAGCCGTTGCAAGCCCAGCCGCGCCGCCACCAATAATTACGATTTCATGTTTAGCCGCCATATTTGCCTCCCAACAAATTCAAAATAAGAAAATAAAAACATATTATTACACAGGCGCAGCCTATATGTATAGATAGAAATAC
>CAKMZG010000071.1 GCA_929200335.1 uncultured Alphaproteobacteria bacterium
AGCTAAATCAGTGACTAATTTTTCATCTAATGGTTTGGCAAAACGTGCATCAACAACAGTAGTGGATAGGCCGTAACGCTCTAATTCTTCTGCGGCTAGCGAGCATTCGTGCAAGCGAGTGCCAAAAGATAGAAGAGCGATTTTTGTGCCTTCGCGGATGATACGGCCTTTGCCCAGTTCTAAAATTTGGCCGTACTCGGGCATTTCAATGCCAACGCCTTCACCGCGAGGGTAGCGGAAGGATATAGGCCCTTCATCATAGGCAGTTGCTGTTGCCACCATATGCTTTAATTCTGCTTCATCACTTGCAGCCATTACGACAAAATCAGGTAGGGTGGCTAAAAATGTAGTATCGAAAGAACCCGCATGGGTTGGCCCATCGGCGCCTACAAAGCCAGCGCGGTCAATCGGAAAGCGAACAGGTAAGCCTTGGATGGATACATCATGGATGATCTGGTCATAACCACGTTGTAAAAAGGTGGAGTAAATTGCAGCAAAAGGCTTTAAGCCTTCACAAGCAAGCCCAGCGGCAAAGGTCACTGCGTGCTGTTCTGCAATGCCAACGTCATAAATACGGCCTGGGAATTGTTTTGCAAATTGTGTAAGCCCTGTGCCATCTGGCATGGCGGCGGTGACCGCAACAACCTTCTCGTCTTTTTCAGCCTCTTGTATCAAGCTTTCAGCAAAAACCTTTGTATAAGATGGTGCATTTGGCGTGGCTTTGGCTTGGGCGCCTGTGATTACATCAAATTTTGAAACTCCGTGATATTTATCTGCTGATTGTTCAGCAGGGGCATAGCCTTTGCCTTTTTGGGTCACCACATGCAGTAGAACTGGCCCCATATCATCTTCTTGTGCATCACGAATATTGCGTAAAACAGGCAAGAGGTGTTCTAAATTATGACCATCAATTGGCCCCACGTAATAGAAACCCAATTCTTCAAATAATGTACCACCAGTGAAAAAACCGCGCGTGTATTCTTCGGTCTTGCGTGCCTTATCCATAATATAAGGCGGTAATTTTTCAGCTAAATGCTTAGCGCTTTCACGTAAATGCTTATAGGTTTTACCAGAAACAATCCTTGCCAAATAAGCGCTCATAGCTCCCGTTGGTGGGGCAATGGACATGTCATTATCGTTAAGAATAACAATTTGACGGGCATCGAGAGCACCTGCGTTATTCATAGCTTCATAGGCCATGCCAGCAGAGATTGAGCCATCGCCAATAACTGAGATCACATTGCGGTTCTCTCCAGCAAGCTTTGAGCCTTCCGCCATGCCAAGCCCTGCGGAAATAGAGGTAGATGAATGGCCAGCGCCAAAGGGGTCATATTCGCTTTCACCGCGTTTAGTAAATCCTGACAGGCCGTTTTCTTGGCGCAAAGTGCGAATGCGATCACGTCGCCCCGTTAAAATTTTATGGGGGTAACATTGATGTCCCACATCCCAAATTAAACGATCATGGGGAGTGTTAAACACATGATGAATGGCAACAGTTAGCTCTACAACTCCAAGACCAGCACCCAAATGGCCGCCTGTGGTGGAAACTGCATCAATCATTTCATGGCGCAATTCATTGGCCAATTGGATCAACTGTTCATCACTAAGATCTCGCATATCTTGCGGTTTAGCAATGGTATCGAGAAGCCGGGTTTGTTTATTATTACTCAAAAGAGGTTCCTTAAGCGCAAATGATTAGATTTAATCTGTATCCACCCAATTAAAACAGATTATAGACTAAAATAAGATGAGGCATATCATCTTACATAAAAGCCCTGCATTAAGCTGTAGTTCATGATAAACTGTTGTTCATTATGAGCTGAGGCTTATTTAGATGTAAAAGGGCTAAGATGCAATTGCAAATTCAGCCATAGTATCCTGCTTACACCCATAGTATTCTGTTTATTGAGGATCAAGTGCCTCTGTGCCAGTGGCTTTGCCATCAGCAGAAAGACGGATTTTCTCAACTTTTTCTTCCGCAGCCTTTAATAGGGTTTCGCAATGCGCCTTTAGCGCCTCGCCACGCTCATAAATCTTGATAGATTGCTCCAGCGCCACATCGCCTTTTTCAAGATCAGCAACAATGGTTTCCAACTCACCTAGGGCTTGCTCAAAGCTCATTTTTGATACGTCTTGTTCGCTCATTCTATCCTCATTTATTTATGACTAACCAGCATCTATGATTAATTGGCCATTAAGCGTTTTACATGACTGGCCGCAGATTCGCTCAAACCTTCTAAATCATAACCGCCTTCTAAGAGAGATACTAGCCTATCATTGCAATTCTTTGTCGCTATATCCATAAGTTTGCCTGTCACCCAGTTGAAATCGTCTGCAACTAAATTAATATTAGCAAGGGGGTCGCGGTAATGGGCATCAAAGCCAGCCGAGATTATCACAAAATCAGGTTTGAAGTTTTCTAAGGCAGGTAGAATGCGGCTTTTATAGGCCTCTTTGAAACTCTCACCATCGCAGCCAGCTGATAAGGGAGCATTAAAAATATTGCCGGCGCCTACCTCATTTAACGCACCAGAACCTGGGAAAAGTGGCAATTGATGACTTGAGGCATAAAGCACGGTTGGATCATCATAAAAAATATCTTGGGTGCCATTACCGTGATGCACATCAAAATCAATAATGGCAACGCGCTCGACCCCATGGGCTTTTTGAGCATGCCTTGCAGCAACTGCAGCTGCATTAACAAAGCAAAACCCCATGGCAGTTTGTTTTTCTGCGTGATGTCCAGGTGGGCGAGCAGCTATAAAGGCATTGCTTGCATCGCCATTCATAATATCATCAACGGCTGCATTTGCAGCACCCACGGCATGGCTTACCGCTTGCCATGATTTTGGGCTGAGGGTTGTATCCCCATCAATGCGGTGCAATCCCTCATCGGGTACGGCATTCTCAATAGCCTTAAGGTAGTTCTCTGGATGGGCGTATAGATAAGTTTTTGGGTCAGCTTTTGGTGCTTGTTTTTTAATGAGTGTATCAAAATCAGTTGCATCTAAGGCTTTTTCAACTGCTTTGATGCGATCAGGGCGCTCTGGATGCCCATTAGGTACAAGGTGATCTTTAAAAACATCATGGGTATATAAAATTGTAGCCATTTTTATCAATCTCCCCCACTTTAAATCCATACTAGAGCTTGATGCATTTGTATGAATTCAAAATGCCGCTCTAGATTCCTTAATTGACGCGAATAGTTCTCATTTAAGTGAATCCACTTAAATGCTACACGCGCTAGAGCTTGATGCATTTGAATAAGTTCAAAGCGCCGCTCTAGTTTCTTCTATTTGTGCGAATAGTTTTCGTTTAAGTGCATTCACCTAAACGCTATACGCGCTAGCCACATTGTGCTTTATGACGTAAGTGATGATCAGCAAGGGTCAACGCCATCATGGCCTCGCCAATAGGCACGGCACGAATACCAACACAAGGATCATGACGCCCTTTCGTCATAACATCAACCTCTTCACCTGCGCTATTAATAGATTGGCGTGGGGTGAGAATAGATGAGGTTGGCTTTACCACAAAGCGGGCAACAATTTCTTGTCCTGAAGAAATTCCGCCAAGAATACCACCAGCATGATTGGATAGAAACTCAGGCTGCCCATCTTTGCCAATGCGAATTTGATCGGCATTTTCTTCGCCTGTTAATTCAGCAGTTTTAAAACCATCACCAATTTCAACGCCTTTTACAGCATTAATTGACATGAAATTTGAACATATATCTTGATCAAGCTTGGCATAGATTGGTGCGCCAAGCCCTGCTGGAACACCTTTGGCGCGCACTTCAATCACTGCACCGATAGAAGAGCCAGCTTTTCTGATTTTATCCAGATATTCAGCCCATTGATCAACCGCATTCGGATCGGGGCAAAAGAAGGCATTGCTGTTGATGGTCGCCTGATCCCATGTAACATTAGGGTCAATTCGAAGGTCGCCGATTTGAATCATAGCGCCGATGATCTCAATGTTTGGAATGACTTTGCGTGCTATGGCACCTGCAGCAACACGGGCTGCCGTCTCACGCGCTGATGAGCGCCCACCGCCGCGATAATCGCGAATGCCATATTTGGCATCATAGGTGAGATCAGCATGTCCTGGGCGGTAGCGTGATTTAATTTCACCATAATCTTTTGAGCGCTGGTCAATATTTTCAATCATCAAAGATATGGGGGTGCCAGTTGTAAGCAACTTGCCATTTTCTTCCATAACACCTGAGAGAATACGCACTTGATCAGGCTCTTGGCGCTGAGTGGTATATTTAGATTGCCCTGGTTTGCGCTTATCCATCCAAGTTTGAATTTCTGCCTCACTAATCTCTAAGCGAGGTGGGCAGCCATCAACAACGCAACCTAAGGCTGGACCATGACTCTCACCCCAAGTGGTGACGCGAAAAAGATGTCCAAAACTGTTATGTGACATATGCTATACTCTTAAACTTAAAATTATTGTTAGATAACCCAGAGTTTTCTTTTAGGGCGTTTAATGGGCTTCGTCAAATTGCTCTAGTGCATTTCTTCATGGGTTTTGCCATCTTTAAACTGCCAATGGAAAATTCTATCTTGAGCTACGTAATATTCTTCAATTTCATTGGGAGTGAGATTTAATAAATATTTACGCAAAATACGACAAATTCCGCCATGAGCCACAATTACGGATGGTTTATCAACGGTTTTAACCCATTCAATCACCCGCTCTGATGCGTTGTCATAACTCTCGCCATTGGGCGGCATAAAATGCCAACGATCAGCTTTACGCGCTTTGGCAAATTCTGGGCGTTGTTCTGCCAATTCATCAAGAGTAAACCCCTCAAGATCACCAAATGACACTTCCTTAAGGCGCGCATCTGTAGCAAAATTATCTTTAACCAACCCCATTGAATGACGAACCCGATGCATGGTTTCAACGGTGCGATCCATTGGGCTTGAAATAAACTGATAAGCATCCGCATTAATCAGGGTTCTAAGGCGCTCACCGTTTTTGTTTGCTTGATTTTGCCCCTTGGAATTTAGGGGTATTTCACGCTGCCCTTGCAAACGCTGCTCGGCATTCCATTCAGTTTCGCCATGGCGAATGAAATAGAATTCAGGATGAGGATTTGTCATAAGGTAAACTCGTTGAGTTGTGCCCAAGCTAGGGCAATGTGCGTGTTAAACCCTATACAACTGAAATATCTGGCGCATCAACCGCTTTCATGCCAACTGTATGATAACCGCTATCTACGTGATGGGTTTCACCTGTTACGCCATTACTCATATCAGATAGAAGATAAACCGCAGATTGCCCCACCTGATCAATGGTAACAGTGCGGCGTAATGGCGAATTATATTCATTCCATTTTAAGATATAGCGGAAATCACCAATGCCAGAAGCCGCCAAGGTTTTAATTGGGCCTGCTGAAATTGCGTTTACGCGGATGTTTTGTGGCCCTAGATCCACAGCCATATACTTAACACTGGCTTCTAATGCTGCTTTTGCAAGACCCATAACATTATAATGCGGCATAACTTTTTCTGCGCCATAATAGGTGAGGGTTAAAAGTGATCCGCCATCTTTCATTAGTTTTTCTGCGCGTTGCGCGATAGCCGTGAAAGAATAAACAGAAATTTCCATGCTCATGGAGAAGTTTTTCAATGTAGTATCTACATAGCGGCCGGTAAGCTCATTCTTGTCAGAAAATCCAATGGCATGAACAACAAAGTCTAATTTGCCCCATTTTGCCTCAAGAGTGTCAAATACAGCATCCATGCTTTCTGGGTTAGTTACATCGCATTCACCAACGACTATGCCGCCTAATTCTTCGGCCAAGGGCTCAACACGTTTTTTAAGAGCCTCGCCTTGATAAGTTAAAGCGACCTCAGCACCCGCAGCCGCACAAGCTTTTGCAATACCCCAAGCGATAGAGCGATTGTTAGCTACACCAAGAATAAGGCCACGTTTGCCAGCCATGTTTTGTGGAGCGGTAGTTTGTTCGGTTGTAGTCATGAGTTTTACCCAGTGTTATTTAAAATAATATATAATGTTCAGCCTATGCCACAGACTGGCAAAAGCTTCAAGTTTTATTGATTTTCGGTACTGGTTTTATACAGATCAGTGAGTTTTTCTTTATCCTCATCATCCAAAGTAATTTGAACATCAACTAAAATATCTGCAAATTCTGTCTTGGATTTAGGCAATCCTTTTCCAGGAATGCGGAAGGTTCTATCGCCCTCACACCAAGCAGGAATGTTTAAAAATACAGCGCCTGTAAGCGTTGGGACGCGTAATTTATCGCCCATTACTGCTGCCTTGAGTGGTACCTTTAAGGTGTGTCGAAGGTGGCGTCCATCCATTTTAAAATGTTCATGAGGCATAAAACGTAGGGTAACCAAAGCATCGCTGGCACGGGGTGAGCCAACTTCTGCCCCTTGGCCTTTTAAACGAATAACTTGGCCATCGGTTGCATCGAAGGGTAATTTAATAGCAAGTTTTCGCGCTTCACCCGTTGAACTTGGAATGCTAACGGTTGCTTTTCCCTCATGCATTGCCTTTAATGTGATGGGGAGAATGACTTTTATATCTTTGGGTTTAGGCTGTCTATGAGGTTGTCGTCTGGAGTGATGTGGGTTGCCGCCCATGCCACCCATATTACCGCCCCCCATATTGCCGAACATTTGATTTAAAATATCTTCTGCACCACCAAAGCCGCCACCACCAAATCCACCGGCTTGCTGTCTGCCACCTCTTGCACCACCAAAGGCATCCCCAAATCCGTCAAACCCAGCAAATCGCTCTTTGCCTTCAGCATCAATCTCGCCTCGGTCAAAGCGGGTGCGCTGTTCACTGTTGCCAATAATTTCATAAGCGGAACTAATTTCTGCAAAGCGCTCTTTAGCGCTTGGATTATCATTATTTTGATCGGGGTGATATTTTTTCGCCAATTTGCGAAAAGCAGATTTGATCTCTTTTTCGCTTGCCGATTTATCGACACCTAATACATTATATGGGTCTCGCATTTATTTCACCATTTTATAAGAAAATTAAACAGATATTGTTTTGACGATGATATGGGGTGTTTTGATGTAAATTACAAGGTTCAGAGTGTTGAATATGTGTTATAATTTTTGAATTGGTCATGAATTATTTCTTTAACACATACATAGATTGTCTATCTTTGTATAATCTGGGCAAAGGAGCTTATCATGCGTGCATCTTTAACCGACCGACTGGATATATGTTCGCAAAAAAATAATCTCACTCTTTAAAACATTGCCATTGAGGTTATTGGACTGTGTAGCGCATCACTTATCTATGAATTCATAAATGCACTCTATCCCTTGAATGTTGCATGTTATTATTCCCCAAAGCGGCGCCCGCTTTTAGGGATATGTTATAGAAATGCCTAAACTATTTCTCTCTTTTATTGACAAAATGATAGTGGAGACTTTGATGTTTTGAGAATTTTACATGAGCGCATGAATTTCATGACGATTTTAATTAACCATCGATGGCTTTAAACCACGTTAGCGCCCAGTCTTGTTTATTAATCTGGCAGGTTTCGCCATCATAAAAGGCCGAGCCTTGATAATTGTTCACTGTGGTACGGAAGGATTTACATTTCTGTCCATGTTTGCCCGTAAAATGCTTGATCGATACAATCTTGCCTGTTGCTTCTGTATCTGAGTTTTGCCATGTAATTGGCAGTTCAATATAATCAGGATTAGTGCTGGCCACGCTGTTTTTAACAATGAGTGCATCGCTGTTATCTATACCTAAAATTTGATTTGCATCATTTACCGAGTTTGTGATTAGATTATCGTGAGGGGCAAGGGCTGTTTCAAGAGATTTTTCGCCGTCGATATTTGGTGAGCAGCCATAGATAAACAAACTGAAAAATACAGCTATTTGGGTAAAATATTTAAAATCTTTATTTTTAAAAATAGACACGATATGAGTTCTCAAAACTGAACAAAACTGGATACAAAGCGCTATGACTCAAGATAATTCTAGTAATAAAAAGTTAATATTTAGTGACCTAAGGGAAGAATTGGAGAAAATTAATCCCATAGAGGAATTTAGATCTTGGTTGGATGAAGCTGAAAAGCATGAGCCTAATGATCATAATGTGGCCAGTGTCGCGAGTGTTGATAAAGATGGTATGCCGAATGTGCGTATGCAATTGCTCAAGGGCTTAGATGAGCGCGGTTTTACGTTTTATACCAACTTCAATAGCGTAAAAGCCAAAGAGCTAAGCGATAGTCCAAAAGCTGCCCTTTGTTTTCATTGGAAAACTAGCCGTCAACAGGTGCGGGTGCGTGGCATTATTGAAGAAGTGAGTATTGATGAATGCGATGCTTATTTTGCAACGCGTTCCCGTGGTTCGCAATTGGGTGCATGGGCGTCATTGCAATCCAGCGAATTGGATTGTCGTAAAACATTGGAGCAGCGCGCTAAAGAAATGGAAGTTAAATTTGAAGGTGAAGATGTGCCACGCCCTCCCCATTGGAAAGGCTTTCGCATTAATCCCCTAAGTATTGAATTTTGGCAAGATGGCGAATTTCGCCTTCATGATCGCGTGATTTTTAAACGTGACGCGCCCAGCGATAAATGGAGTTTTGCACGCTACTACCCATAAGTAAGTAACACACTGTCAATAAATGCTGAACAATTGTTTGTAAATTTAATCTAGCTTTAAATATCTATGAGAGTAACCTGATAGCAGGCGAGATGATTTCGACTCTCGCTTCATTTAAGAAGAGAAAATTTACAAAGGTTAAGTTAAAATGATTGAAATTTTAAATTTAAAAGCTCATATGAAATTTATTGGGCTTGCTGCTGTATTAACTGTTGGTTTGGTTGCGCAATCTGCACAGGCTGCTGATTTGTGCGAAGGCTATGGTCCGCAAACACCGCGTGATATTTCAAATCTAACTGGTAAAAATTCACGTTTATTCACATTGGCGACGCCGTCAAATACAATGAATTTGTGTAACATTCATTTACATACTAATGCTGAGCATAAAGGGCCGGGTTTTTCTGTTTCTGCTGGAGCTGGCAAACATGGCGGTTATAAATGTAATGATACGGATAAATTGAGTGTTGCTGAATTGAAAAATCCAGAAGGCCGTGAAAAGGGTATGCATGGTGTGAAACCTGGTGATACGGTTGAAGTGCATTGGGTGCATACGTCGTGCGCTGTAAAGCCAGGGCCAAGCCTAGGTTCATGTTTAACAGATGCTTGTGCTAATCCAGAATTGCGTGTTGAAACACAAGTTTTCTTAGTTGTGAATGATGAAAACGCACCTGACTTTAACCAATTTGCTTATGGAGGCAATATGGTCAATGGTCTTCATCAGCCCAAAGCCCTTCCAGCTGGCACAGGTGAGCCAGTAGTATTTGCAGGCTCAACAACTGGTCCAAAGTATACCGAAAAGAAATGCTCACCTTTTAATGTGACTTGGAGCGTCCGCCCGCAATGTATGAAGGTTTCTATTCAGTCGCTAGATAAATGGGTTGCAAACGGAAATGTTTTTGAAGAAGACCATGCCCATGGGGTTCGCCAATTGGTTACCTCACCAGAATTATTGGCACCTATCCAATAATTGAATAGATTATAAAGTATAAAAAAACCGGTCAGCTTATTCAAACTAACCGGTTTTTTTGTAAATAATTAAAGGTGTTTATGTGTTGAATTTGAACAGCATGATATCACCATCACTTACCACATATTCTTTACCCTCATCACGGGCTTTGCCCGCTTCTTTAGCTGCGGTCTCACCACCCAGAGTGGTGTAATCATCATAGGCAATGGTTTGTGCGCGAATGAAGCCACGTTCAAAATCGGTGTGAATAACGCCAGCAGCCTGTGGAGCTTTAGTGCCTTTTGTCACTGTCCAAGCACGGGTTTCTTTAGGGCCGGCTGTGAAATAGGTTATCAAATCAAGTAAATCATAGCCTGCTTTAATCAAACGATCTAAGCCAGATTCTGTCAGTCCCATCATTTCCATATAGTCTTTAGCTTCTTCGTCATTTAATTGAGCAATTTCACTTTCAATTGCAGCAGAGATAACAACTGAGCCAGCACCTTGTTTTTCAGCCATTTGGGCAACAGCTGCACTAAATTCATTGCCTTCTGCAGCTGAGCCTTCATCCACATTGCAAACATAAAGTACAGGCTTTGAGGTAAGAAGATTAAGGCCATTAAAAATTTTAATTTCATCTGGGTCTGTGAATTCTAATTTGCGAGCGGCTTGACCTTCGCGTAAAAGCTCAAGTGCAGCTTCCATAATTGGCACAGTTGCAATGGCCTCTTTTTCTTTATTGGCTGTTGCGCGTTTGCGTAGAGGTTCAATGCGGCGCTCCAAACTCTCAAGATCAGCGATCATCAATTCCGTCTCAATACATTCGGCATCAGCAACCGGATCAATTTTGCCCTCAACATGGGTAATGTCATCATCTTCAAAACAGCGTAGCACATGGGCAATGGCATCAGTTTCACGAATATTTGCCAAAAACTGGTTGCCCAAACCTTCGCCTTTTGATGCGCCTCGTACAAGACCTGCTATATCTACAAAAGTTAGACGGGTAGGGATCAACTCTTTTGAGCCTGCTATATCGGCAATGGCGCGCATACGAGGATCTGGTACAGCCACATCACCCGTGTTTGGCTCGATGGTACAAAATGGATAATTGGCAGCCTGTGCAGCAGCTGTCTTCGTTAATGCATTAAATAGGGTTGATTTACCAACATTTGGTAAGCCTACGATGCCGCATTTAAATCCCATGATTGCACTCCTAAAATTTCAAAATTTGTGATTGCGCTAAACCGTTCAAAAGCTATATTGCCATTGTTGAATTACTGCAAGCCCTATTCATTATCTATGGACAAAATGATGCGATACGAACACCCTTTAATCTGGCAAAACCGCGAAGATGGCCATGAAGAATTGCGTTCAACACTTTTTGATGATCCTTTCTTCTCCAGCGAGGGTGGGCAAGCAGAATGCGCTCATGTGTTTATTGATGGTAATCACTTGTCAAAGCGTTGGAAGGCGATGGGGAAGGGCTGTTTCATAATCGCTGAACTTGGTTTTGGTACGGGGTTGAATTTTTTGGAGACATGGCGACAATGGAGCGAATTAAGCTGTGAAGGACAGAAGCTGCATTTCATCTCTTTTGAAGGCTTTCCCCTGCCTCTGGATGATTTTTCTCGTGCATTAGAGCAATGGGGAGATTTAGCCGCACACTCAAAGGAGTTGATAGATAAATGGCAAGGATTAAATGAAGGCGTGAATATCTGGCAGATGGATGAACGGATCACATTAGAGATTATCGTTGCGCCTATTGAGCAGGGTTTTGATAGGATGACAACCCATGCGGATGCTTGGTACTTGGATGGTTTTTCACCTTCAAAAAACCCTGACATGTGGTCACTGGGTGTAATGCAGGCCATTGCCTCAAAAAGTAACGAGAGTGCAACGGTTGCAACTTATTCCTCTGCTGGTTGGGTGCGTCGTAATTTGGAAGAGGCGGGATTTGTCATGGAGCGGGCTCTAGGTTTTGGCAAAAAACGCCATATGTTGCGTGGCAAAAATCATAAATAACAAGAAACGGGTGGTTTGTGCTTTCTGCCAGTGATATTTTAATTGAATGGCAGAGGAAAAAATGAACATTTTTGAGGCAGCGAGGTTGAGGCGGGATAAAGCTTTTGATGGATGTTTTATTGTGGGCGTAAAAACCACCGGCATTTATTGCAAACCGTCGTGTTCAGCACGCCATGCAATGCGCAAAAATATTGTATTCTTGGAAAATAAAGACGAGGCAATTAAGGCAGGC
>CAKMZG010000072.1 GCA_929200335.1 uncultured Alphaproteobacteria bacterium
ATAACGGCTATGGTGCAACTGAAGCAACTTCTATCATAACAATATTACCTCATGTTTCTAAAGATAGTGGCAATAATGTTGGGAAGGTTGTTGCTTGTGGTGAGATCAAAATAGTTGATGATAAAGGCTGCGAAGTAAAAAAAGGCAAGCCCGGTGAACTTTGGATAAAAGGTCCAATGGTAACCCCAGGGTATTGGAATAATAATAAGGATAATAAAGATTTTTTTGAGGACGGTTATTGGAAATCTGGTGATATCGGTTATTGCAATGAAGATGGCTATCATTATGTATTAGATCGTAAAAGCCATTTAATTAAACGTGGAGATCATCAAATTTTTAGCGTTAAGATTGAAAGTCTGCTCAAAGAAATTGATGGTATTATGGAAGCTGCTCTAGTCCCTTACTCTTGTAAAGAAATGGGTCAGCGCACTAATGTGATTGTCTATAAAGGTCAAAATAAAATTACCAAAAAACAAATTACAGAATATTTAAGCAACGAGCTAGAAGATTATCAAATGCCAGATAAAATTACATTTTCAAGAAAACGTCTGCCACGCAATGGTAATGGTAAAATTTTAAAATCTGAACTTACAAAATAATTTTGAGTGGATATGAAAATATAAGCTTCTAGAGCGTGTAGCATTTAGGTGAATTTACTTAAACACTTCACGCTTTAGAGTTATTCACGTATCTATAAATTTATAAATGCGCCCTATCCTTTTGTTGCTACATGTCATTATTCCCAAAATCAAACCCATTTTTTGGTGACATGCTATAACGCATCAACCTAAAATCATCCAGTGGCATGATGGATTAATAATTTTTATTAGTTTTCATCAGCAATAAAAGAATAAAGATAGCTCCAATAGATGTGGTGATAATTCCGATGGGTAATTCTTGCGGAGCTAAAATTACTCGCGCAAGAATATCACTTGCCAATAGTAAAACTGCACCAATAAAGGCAGAGGTTAAAATTAATCCCCCATGCAATGGACCAATAAGCATGCGGGCTAAATGCGGTACCATAAGGCCAATGAAACCTATAACACCAGTAATGGACACAAATGTTGCTGTTGCAAATGCACAAATCAAAAAAGTAGAATTACGTAATTGATCTACATTTACCCCTAAAGTGCGAGCCGTATCTTCACCAGCCATGAGCGCATCAAGTGAACGTCGCTGGTAGCATGCAAAAGTTAATACGGCAAAAAGTCCAACGCTTGCAATAGGCAGCAGATCCCAACGGGCAAGGCCTAACCCGCCTAATGTCCAAAATAAAACAGAATGAGCGGCTCTTTGGTCTCCCGCAAAGACAAGATAATTACTCAATGCTAAAAACAGAAACGAAATAGAAAGCCCTGCTAAGATTAGCCGTGCTGATCCTTGATGACCAAGACGAGATACCAGCATTAATACAATGACAGAGGCTATCATACCACCTGCAAATGCAGCGAGTGGTAAAGTCCAAATTCCGAGCAAATCGCCAGTTATAGTTATAACAAATATGGCACCTGCTGCCGCACCCGAAGATAATCCAAATAAGAATGGATCAGCCAAATCATTACGTGTAACGGTTTGCAATAACACACCTACACAGCCCAAACCCGAACCAACTACAATGGCTATTAGGGCGCGGGGTAATCTCAAATCAATCACAATATTAGATATCGGCGAAGATTGCTCTTCCATCCTTATTCTTGAAAAAATTGCGTCCAACACTTGCAAGAATGGTAAATCTGTTGAACCTTTTGAGATGGCTAAAATGGTTAAACTAATTAACAATATAGGCGCTAGTAATAGAAGAGCTGCTTTATGCATTTGTTTTAAAAAGCATCCTTATGCATTGCTCGTGCTAATTTATCAATAGCTACGATATTAGCGGGACCAGGTGTTAAATCTTCATAACGAAATGAAATAAAATTACTGTTCTTCACGGCAATTGTATTCTTCATAACTGGATGTTCTTGCAAAAATTTAAATAAATCTTTTGCGCCACCACCAGTTTGATAATCCAATAAGATTAAAAATTCAGGATCAGCAGCAGCAACCGCCTCCCATGTAGATTTTCCCCAGCTGATGTCCATAGAATTTGTAACACTCACACCGCCTGCTGCTTCGATCATTGCATTAGAAATAGCATATTTACCAATGGTAAATGGAGCATCTTTACCAGAATCATATAAGAAAACTCGTATTTTTTCTTTGTTTGCCACTCGCCCTTTGATGGCCTCAACTTTTGCCTTCCAAAGTTCAACCAATGTTTCAGATACTTTAGTGCGTCTGAAAATACTACCAAGTCGTAAAACATCATTATAAAGTAAATCTAATGACGCTGGCTCTTCTTGTTTAACTTGATGAGAACAACTCTCAGATAAAATTAGTGTTTTAATACCATGTGGCGCTAATGTATCAGGGGTAACATCACCACCAGGTTTCATACCATAATACCAGCCAGCAAAAAATAAATCAGGTTCGACGGCAAGAAGATTTTCAATGCTAGGATATTTTGGGGCAAGCTCTACAATATCGCCGCGCCTCTCATCAAAATCTGCACTGGTTTTATACCATCCTGAGATGCCTGTTAAACCTACAATATAATTTTGAAGCCCAAGAGTAAAGGCCATATCAGCCATATTTATATCATGAACAACCATACGAGTTGGCGTTTTTTCAAAAGTCAGTGTTTCACCACAGTTATCAATTGTTACGGGTGATGCAATTGTTTTTGTTGTCATCAGAATAAGCGATAATGCGCAAATTAAATACTTCATGCAAAATATTTTCCTTTTTAATTTAAAACTTCAGGTTTTGTAATTTTTATATCCAAAGTCGGAATAAAGCGTTTTTCTGTTGGATGCTCTAAACGATGCATATCCACATTAAACACATTTCTAATCATATGAGAGGACAGCACCTCTTCTGGGTGACCATAGCTCATCAATTGCCCTTCCTTGATGATAGCAACATGAGTTGCAAATGCTTCAATCAATGCCAAATCATGCAGCGATGCAATGACTGTAATACCAAGGCCAGAAATCAGACTTAATAAATCACCTCGGGCTTGAGGGTCAAGATGATTAGTTGGTTCATCAAGGATAAGCAAATCGGGTCTTTGACAAATTGCTCTTGCAACTTTCATGCGTTGTTTTTCACCGCCTGATAGTTGGGCGATTATATTATGTTGCATATTAACCAAGCCTGCAACCTCTATTGCTTGATTAATTAATTCCTGCTCAGCATTTTTTGATAAAGCGCCTCGATGAGGTAAGCGCCCTAACTCAATATATTGACGCACGCTTAAACGAATATCTGGGTCATCATTTTGTCCCACATAGGCAATTTTCCTTGCCCGCTCTGCCATGCCAATTTCTTTGTAATCAATATCGCCAAGTAATATTTGGCCTGAACTTGGCTCATTTAAACCAGCTATCATCTTAATTAGCGTTGTTTTACCAGCGCCATTGGGCCCTGCCATCACCAAAATTTCACCCATATGGACATGGAAATCAATATCAGAAACCAACACCTTGCTTGCCGAAATTTGATAACTCAGTCCTTTAACACTTAAAGCAACGGGTTTATTAGTGAGATGGCTCATTGAGCGGAAAACCTTCTACCTACTATTTATTGTTTATAGTACATAGCGCTGATGTAAATTACAGTCAAACGTAATTATAATTAGTCAGTCCGCTATACGTTTAGTATGATATCTTGGCATGAATAATGACCTATCTGTTTGCGCCATTTCATTTAAAAATTGCGCAACAGCTGCTACCCTACGGGTGTTTTTCATACTTTCATGCCAAACCGTCCAAAAAGTACGCTCAATTTGGTTCTCAGGGAAAAGTCTAATGAGATCTGGATAGTCCTGCGCCATAAAATCATGCAATATACCAATCCCAGCACCTGATTGAACAGCCATTAATTGTCCGATAGAGCTGGAGATTTCAATGTTCGAGCGCCAGTTTTCTAAAATCTCAGTGTTATAATTCAATTCTTGAGTAAAAATCATATCTTCCACATAACCAATGAGCCTATGATTATGTAAGTCTTGAATATTCACTAGCGGTGGGGCAGATTTAAGATAAGCTTTTGATGCATAAAGCGCTAGAGAATACTCACTCAATTTACGAACCCTTAATCTGCCCTTTTCTGGGCGTTCTACCATAATAGCAATATCTGCCTCGCGCTGAGACAAAGAAAAACTGCGTAGCATTGGCACTAATTGGATGTGTAGATCAGGAAAGCGCTCAGACAATAAATGCAGTCTCTTAGATAAATAAGAAATGCCAAGCCCATCTGTACTACCAATACGAATGGTGCCTGATACATCATCCTCCGCACCTTTTAACTTGGTTGTGGCTGTTGCAAATTCTTGTTCAATCTTAATAGCAATTTCCAGCATGGCGCGACCATCTTTGGTTAATTCACAACCGCCAATGCTACGCTCAAAGAGCGTTGTATTTAAAGCCTCCTCTAGTGAAGATATCCGCCTGCTCAATTTTGCTTGAGATACGCCTAGACGATTTGCAGCGCCTAACATCTGCCCAGCACGTGCCACGGCTAAAAAATATTTAGTGTCGTCCCAATTCATCTTTATCTCTATTTTTGCATAATTATTTATCAATAATATATATATAAATGAATAAAAGAAAGCAGTATTTTCTTGACAAACAAAGGAGATAACTATGACAGAAATTGCGCATTATATTAATGGACAACAAGTGGCCAGCACATCTGGCCGCAATCAAGAAGTATTTAACCCAGCAACTGGCTCATCAGAGAAGACTGTAGCGCTTGCTTCAGTTGAAGAAGTAAATGCTGGTGTTGCTGCGGCAAAAGCTGCATGGCCAGCATGGTCAAAGACCCCTGCTCTACGTCGCGCTCGTATTTTAGATAAATTTAAGAACATTTTATGGGAGCGTGCTGATCAATTGGCTGAGGCAATTTCTGCTGAACATGGCAAAACCCATGATGATGCGGTGGGTGAAGTAACCCGAGGCTTAGAGGTTGTGGAATTTGCAACTTCTGCACCATCTTTCCTAAAGGGTGAGTTTTCTGAGAATGTGGGCTCTGGCGTTGATAGCCACATGATCCGCCAATCCCTTGGTGTCGTTGCTGGCATTACTCCTTTTAACTTTCCTGCTATGGTTCCTATGTGGATGTTCCCAATTGCTTTGGCTTGTGGCAATACATTTGTGTTAAAACCAAGTGAGCGCGATCCATCAACATCAATTTTGATTGCTGAATGGCTGACAGAAGCTGGTCTACCAGAAGGTGTATTTAATGTTATCCAAGGGGATAAAGTTGCTGTTGATGCCTTGCTTGAGCACCCTGATGTAAAAGCTGTTAGCTTTGTGGGTTCTACCCCTATTGCTCAATACATCCACCAAACAGGCATAGCAAATGGCAAGCGTGTTCAAGCTTTAGGTGGAGCTAAAAATCATATGGTCATTATGCCAGATGCTGATTTAGATATGGCAGCTAGTGCTTTGATGGGCGCTGCATTTGGTTCTGCTGGCGAGCGCTGTATGGCTATCTCTGTTGCAGTTCCTGTAACTGATGCGGTTGCTGATGCATTAATCGATAAGCTTGTACCACAAATTGAGGCTTTAAAAATTGGTCCATCAACGGATAAAACTTCAGAGCTAGGCCCTGTTGTGACAGCTCAACACCGTGATAAAATTAAAGGCTATATTGATGGCGGCGAGGCTGCTGGCGCTAAAGTTGTGGTTGATGGTCGCAACTTCAAGCAAGATAAACAAGGCTATGAGAATGGCTATTTCTTAGGCGGCACTTTACTTGATAATGTAACTGAAGATATGACTTGCTATAAAGAAGAAATTTTTGGGCCTGTGCTTTCTATGGTGCGTAAAAATTCATACCAAGAGGCTGTTGATCTTATCCATGGCCATGAATACGCCAATGGAACAGCCGTTTTCACCCGCGATGGCGATGTGGCACGTAACTTCAGCCAAGATATTGAAGTAGGCATGGTTGGTATCAATGTGCCAATTCCTGTACCAATGGCATTCCATAGCTTTGGTGGCTGGAAGGCTTCTATCTTTGGTGATCATCACATGCATGGCATGGAAGGTGTGCGTTTTTATACTCGTATTAAAACAACAACAACACGCTGGCCAAGTGGCGCGCGCGTTGATCCAGAATTTAAAATGCCTACTTTAGGTTAATCAAAAAATAGCATATAAGTAAAAGGCCGGTTCATAAATTTGAGCCGGCCTTTTCTTTGCTGGAGTGTTGATAAATGTCTAAACAAACTTATCCAAATTATAAAAATACATGCGGTTGGACTTCACTATTAACACCAAGAACCCCCAATGCTGCCTTAGCAAAGGATATAATAGTAGATTATGCCATTATTGGTGCCGGCTTTACAGGGATAGCAGCAGCTCATCGATTGTTTGAGCTGGATAATCAGGCAAAAATTGCGCTTGTAGATGCTTCCAACATTGACGAGGGCTCCTCTGCACGTAATTCTGGTTTTACAGGTGCGGAAATTATTCCACGAAATGTAAAACCAAAAAGTGCCGCCAAGGCTATGAAGCAAACCCATTTAATGCGTGAAAGTTTTAATTGGCTGTTGGAAATTATAAAATCTCACGGCATTGATTGTGACATGCATCATGTGGGTACAATACGTGGCGCCGCAACCGATAAGGGCGAGGCGTCCCTTCGTAAGGTCTTGGAAATTGCAAAGGCTAATGAAATTACTCATAGAGTTTTAACGCGCAAGGATATGCAAGAGCATACCGGATCAGATTATTATCAATTTGGTTTGCATTTTGATTATGGTCATCTTTTACAACCAGCCGCTTTGATGCGTGGATTAATTGATAGCCTACCTCAAGACATCGCCCTTTATGAAAATACACCCGTGACAAAGTTAAGCCGTGATGGAGATGCGTGGGTATTAATTTCACCCAATGGCACATTACGCGCTAAAAATGTAATTTTGGCCAACAATGCCTTTATCCCACACTTGGGATATTTAAAATTAAGAATGACAATAATCTATACCTATGCAACCCTTACCCGTCCATTGACAAAGAGTGAGCAAGCACAGGTAGGCAGAAATGCAAATTGGGGATTACTGCCCTCCCATCGTTTAGGCAGCACCATCCGTCGCATAGAAGGTGATCGCATTATGGTGCGCTCTCAATATTCCCATGGAATTGAATTAGACAATCAAAAAATGGCAGAGGACTTGCACCATAGCATGACCCGCCGCTGGCCAAAACTATCTCATGTAGATTTTGACTATATTTGGGGTGGCACCACATCATTCACCATGAATGGTGCGCCTTGGTGGGGTAAAATTACCGATGGATTATATGCCTCTGCTGGATGCAATGGCAGCGGCATTGCAAAAGGCACCATGTTAGGGCGGAACTTAGCTGATCTCATATGTAACAATGGAGACCCTAACCGCGTACCAAACGCCATGGGCACCGCTAGCATAATTGCACCAGAACCTTTTCGTAGTATAGGATTTAAGATCATGTCAACATTGGGTAAGCGCGAGGCTGGGCGAGAAATCTAAATAGCCCTACCCGCAGCTACAGCAGACGCCCATGCCCATTGAAAATTATGCCCGCCAAGATGACCTGTAACATCAACAACCTCTCCAATAAAGTAAAGTCCCGATTGATATTTGCTTTCCATTGTTTTTTGATTAAGCCCATTAGTATCAACGCCGCCTAATGTAACCTCTGCCGTTCGATAGCCCTCTGTTCCCCCTGGCGTCATAGAAAATTGATTAAGCCGCTGTGATAAATTTTCTAAAGCAGAATTATTTAGATCGGCAATACGGGGTGATTTTATATTTGCTTCTAAGATTAATTGTTGAGCTAAGCGTTTTGGCAAATATTTTGCCAAGACATTAACCGGGCTTAGTTTTGGGTTGTCATGACGCTCGCTCTTTAACAAAGCATCCATTGCTTGGTCAGGACATAGATCAATATCAATCGTTGCCCCCTCTTTCCAATAGGAAGAAATCTGCAACATAGCAGGGCCTGATAATCCTCGATGGGTCAATAGCATTGCCTCATCAAAGCTGCCCTTGCCACAATTTGCCCTTACGTCTTGGGCAACACCAGAAAGCTTTGACCATGTTTCCACCATATGTGCAGGCCATGTGAAGGGCACAAGCGCTGGACGCGTTTCTGTAATTTTGTGACCAAATTGTTGTGCAATTTCATAGCCCAAGCCTGTGGCTCCCATTTTAGGAATGGATTTACCGCCTAAAGCAACAACTATAGATTTAGCTTTAAAGTTTCCCGAAGTGGTATCAACAATAAAACCATTCCCTTCATAGCGTACCTGATTAATCTCTGTTTGAAGCTGAAGTTTAGCGCCGATATCATTCATTTCATCACGCAACATCTTGATAATATCTTTTGCTGAATTATCGCAAAATAACTGTCCCAAAGTTTTTTCATGATAAGGAATGCCGTGGGATTTAACTTTTTCAATAAAGTCCTGCGGGCTATAGGTCTTTAAGGCAGATATGGCAAAGTAAGGATTTTCAGACAGAAAATTTTTAGGTTCACTGTGCATATTAGTAAAATTACAACGCCCGCCCCCAGAAATACGGATCTTTTGACCAGCCTCTTTAGCATGATCAATTACAACAACCCTATGGCCATTGCGGCCAGCTTCAATGGCGCACATCATGCCGGCAGCGCCAGCACCTAAAACTATTATATCGGATGTTGCATTATTGACCATTTATTTATTCCATTTTGTGTAGTCTTATAAGTTGGCCTGAAATAAATTCAAGCAAAGCTTTACAAAACCACTAAATTGAGCCAACTAAATACACATTAGAGTTAATTTAAGGAAATACAATGTACTGGCTTGCACCTACTGCATTATTCGATGGCAATATCCTAGACACTCAACAGGCGCTCCTGATTGAAGATAATCATATAAGCAAAATAGTAGATAAAGCTGGCGTCCCAGAGACTGAAGAAATAACCCCTTATGAGGGCATCGTTTCGATTGGATTTTTTGATGTGCAAGTCAATGGCGGTGGTGGCATTATGCTCAATAATGAACCTACTCCAGAGGGTGTTGCTAAAATTGCTACAGCTCACCGCAAATGCGGCACGTCTTTTATTTTGCCAACTGTGATTACAGATGAACATGAAATATTAGAAAAAGCAGCTCAAGCTGTAACTCATGAATTGGGCAAAAATGGTGTCCTTGGCATTCACATAGAAGGGCCTCATATAGCCTTAAAACGCAAAGGCACACACAAGCCTGATTTTATTCGTCCATTTGATGATAAGACCATGGGGGTTATTAAAACCCTTCGTAAAAATGAAGTCCCTGTTTTGCTAACACTTGCGCCTGAATGTGTAGAAGTTGGCTTAATTGAAGAATTAAATAAAATGGGAGTACGCGTCTCTGCTGGCCATACTGAGGCGACAGCAGAGCAAATACAATCTGCTATTGATGAAGGCCTATCATGTTTTACGCATTTGTTTAATGCTATGCCACCAATGCTTGGGCGAGAACCTGGCGTTGTGGCAACAGCAATTAACAGCGACCTATGGTGTAGCATTATTACAGATGGTCATCATGTAGATGATCAAATGGTTGCGCTTACCATTCGTGCGCGCGCGGAAAAGAATAGTATGATTGTGGTATCAGATGCCATGTCTACCATTGGTGGGCCTGATCATTTTGAGCTCTATGGTGAGACCATTCGCGTAGAAAATGGAAAACTTGTAAACCAAAATGGCAATCTTGCTGGTGCGCATATTGATATGCAGTCTTCAGTAAAACGACTAATCCATGATATTGGGATAGATATAGTAGAGGCTTTACATATGGCAACACTAAATCCTCGAGAAATGATGGGTTTACCAAGACAGCAATTGCTTGGTAGCTCAATTGATGAGCTAGCCTTTTTATAAAATAACACTTGAAATTAAATGCAATATCAGTAATCTTACCGTGAACTTGTAGGGGTGCTTACTAATTCAAGCTGAGAAACGCTCGACGTTAACCCTTAGAACCTGATCCGATTATCGGCGTAGGGAACGAGTAAGATTTTTCTTGCAACTTTCATATGCCAAATAAAAACTTATGAAAGATGTATTATGATTAGATTATTTTTTTCTGTTTCGTTATTTTTATTTGGGCTAATCAACATTGCGCAAGCTGAAGATAAAATGACACTCCTGTTGGATTGGTTTGTAAATCCAGATCATGGTCCCATTATCATTGCAAAAGAAAAGGGCTATTTTAAAGAGCAAGGTTTAGATGTAGAGGTGGTTGCTCCTGCTGATCCGTCTATGCCACCTAAACTAGTGGCTGCTGGCAAAGCAGATTTAGCCGTAGATTATCAGCCTCAATTACATATGCAAGTGCATCAAGGCATCCCTTTAGTACGTGTGGGCACTCTTGTCGCAACTCCTTTAAATTGCTTGCTTACCATTAAGGACGGAGCAATTAAAACACCCGCTGATTTAAAAGGTAAGAAAGTTGGATTTTCTGTTGCAGGCGTTGAAGAGGCGTTGCTAAAAACTATATTAAATAAATACGGTGTGAAGTTAAGTGATGTGGAACTCGTCAATGTTAATTTTTCACTCTCTCCTTCGCTCATGTCAAAACAGGTTGATGCTGTTATTGGTGCTTTTCGTAATTTTGAATTAAACCAAATGGAAATTGAAGGTGTTGAGGGCAAATGCTTCTACTTAGAAGAAGAAGGTGTACCGCCCTACGATGAATTAATCTATGTAGCCAATAGCAAAACATTGGATAAAGATAAAATTAGCCGTTTTTTAAGCGCTACAGAAAAAGCAACTCAATTTATTATTAATAATCCAGATGAGAGTTGGAAGATTTTCTCAGGCACTGCAAAAGAATTGCAAGATGAGCTAAATACAAAAGCTTGGAAAGATACTATCTCTAGATTTGCTCTGCGTCCTGCTGGTCTTGATGCAAGCCGTTATTTTAGATTTGAAAAATTCTTGAAAGACAACGGATTAATTAATGAAATTTTTCCAGTTGAAAAAATTGCTATCGATGTAGGTGCAAAGTAATGTCTACAACTAATTATGGCACGGCCGTTGTAGCATGGCGTGAAAACGCCAAAGTAGCTTGGTGTGAATATACCCATCATCCCTTTGTAGAGGGAATAAAAGATGGCTCCTTACCAAGAGAGTGCTTTTTACATTATCTTCGTCAAGATTATGTCTATCTGGTACATTATTCCAGAGCATGGGGCTTAGCCATTGCAAAATCAGAAACACTTGCTGAAATGAAATCAGCAAGCGCAACTGTCAATGCATTAGTTAATCATGAAATGCAGATGCATGTTGAAACCTGCGCAGAAGAAGGCATATCAGAAGATGAATTAATAAATACGTTTGAGGCAACAGAAAATCTTGCCTATACGCGCTATTTATTAGAAGCTGGATACTCAGGCGATTATCTCGATCTTATGGCAGCCCTAGCACCATGCGCCATTGGTTATGGTGAGATTGGCGAAAGACTTGGTCGCGAAATAACCAGTAATGAATATCGGCCATGGATAGAAACCTATGCGGATAAAGAATACCAAGATATTTGCTTTGAAGTGGCTGCACTTATTGATCAATCTTTAACTCAACGTTTAGGAGATAACTATCAATCTACG
>CAKMZG010000073.1 GCA_929200335.1 uncultured Alphaproteobacteria bacterium
GAGTAATTAGGGCGGGGGTTCCGGGGGGGGGGGCGTAGCGCCCGACGGCGGAGTAATTATGGCGGAGTTTTTAATGACAGGCTTTGCCAAGAGCCTTTAAGCGCCAGTAATTGTAAGGCAGTGGGGCTAAAAATCCTGCCAACCACATGAATGGTAAAACCCAAAGCGTTAGCTTTGCTCCACCTGTTAGCCAGACATCCACAATATTCATGGCAGCTTCCATGGCTATCATGGAAATCAGTGACATGCCGCAAGCGGTCTTGAATGCTATGGGTAGAGGCATTTGACGCGATAGGATGATGGTTTCTAAAATGATGGAGGTGATTAGCCCATTGATAATGGCGAGTATCATAATCGCTGTTGTTGGCCATGGAATGCCAGTTAATTGAAAAAATAAAATTGTCCCCATATCGCCAATGGAACAGCCCAAAAGACACCAAAGCGTATTGATACTGGCTTGTCTCCATGTATGTTTGCAACGCCAATTGATGTTTAAATTTTCAGCCAATGTTGCCATTGCTAATACCCTTATTTTTAACCTATAGTGCATTTATAAACTATCCAGTAGCTGGAGGGTCAAGCCTGATATGTATAAAATTGGACAAGTTGCAAAAAGGGTAAATATGCCCGTGAAAACCATTCGCTATTATGCGGATATTGGATTGATAGAACCCTCTAGTCGTTCAGATGGCAATTATCGGCTTTATGATGATCGTGATATACGCAAATTAGGGTTTGTGCGGCGTTCCCGTGCTTTTGGATTTTCCGTTGAGCAATGCAAAGAGCTTTTAAGTCTTTATGAAGATGATAGTCGTGCTGCTGAAAATGTGCGTGAGATCGCCAATGAGCGTTTGAGGGAAATCAAAATTTTGATGGGAGATTTAAAAGCCATGCATGATGAACTTGATCATCTCGTACATTCATGTAAGGGTGGAGAGCGGCCAAATTGTCCGATCCTTGATGCGTTTTCAGGAGGACGGCAAATATAAAAGGTAAAATTTATGCTTAATCAGGCCATGCAAACTCTCGTTAAAAATCATTCTATGGGATATTACGCCACGGTTTCACCAGATGGGATGCCTTGTGTTGCACCAAAAGGCATGTCTTTGGTTTTGGATGATAATACTTTGATGTTTGGTGAGGTACGCTCCCCTGGAACGCTTCAAAATTTGAGACATAATCCAAATGTGGAAGTTAATTTTTTAGATGTTTTACAGCGAAAAGCTCTACGGGCTAGAGGACAGGCTGAGATTCTAGATGCTGGTTCGAGCGCGTTTGTTCAACTTCACCCCAATTTTTCTCAATGGGGCGATTTAGCTGGTCGAATAAAACATATTGTAAAGATTAATCTTACCCAAGCTAAACTCATTACTTCACCAGCTTATGATCTAGGTGCAGATGAGGAAGAGTTAGAAAAACATTGGAAAGCACATTACGCAAATCTTTAATTACCAGCCCGCGATGGGCTTGCAGTCATCTCTATCTGTAAAAGCATAGCGCCCATTACAGACATAGGCTTTGGGTGGGGTTTTGCTTTGAGCAAAGAGATCGTGCCCTTGTTTTAGATTTTGCCAAAAATTATACCAACGGTTATTTTTATGTTTGGATAATGTTGTGTGTTCCATTTTAAACGGAAAAATATGCACGGGCACAGAAGCGGTTTCATCTTTTAAGGTGGCCTCGACAATGCGGTAAATTTCTTCTATTTGAGCATCACGCATGGCATAACAACCAATAGAGGTGCAGCCGCCATGCACCATGAGTGCCGAACCTGTGCGGCCATAAGAGCGATCATAGGCATTGGGATAGGCAATGTTAAAAGCAAGGTGATTGCGTGAAAAAGGATTTAATTGCTTGGCATTAACGGAATAAAATCCTTCTGGAGCTTGCTTATCGCCTTCTTTAAGTTTGGGGCCTAATTTACCAGAAAAATTGCAGATATCATAGGTTTTATATAGTGCGAATGTCTTTCCATTTTTTATCCAGAGTTCCAATATTGCCTCTTGTTTAAAAATGCGGATAAAAACGGGCTGACCCATTTTAAAGCCAGCCGCATTAAGATCTGCAATGATTTTTTTTTGACTGGGCAGTAGGCGTTTTTTGATAATGGGGGGTGCGTGTTTTTCAACTGTGCGGCGGCCTGTATCTAGCATATTACTCAGCCATGGTAGATTTAGCTCACCGCTTATTATGATAAAGCCAACCAGCGCAAAAAACGAAAAAACAATGAATTTACCCAATTGGCTCATATAGCATTCCCAGAAAAATTAAAAACCAACCTTTAATCATCAAACAGGCAAAAATAGGGCTGCGATTATTGTGAAGTGGTTTCTTTAGCTTTGACAGTGCGTACATTGGGAATGAAGGGTTTTTCTTGATCAGTAGATTTCGCAGTGATCACAGGCTCACCAATGGTGATGCCTGGTAGGACATCAGCGAAGCTTAATTTGTTTACTTTGCGTTTTGGCGCACCTGTTTCTCTTGATAGAGCTTTGGAAAAGGCTTTTTGATACCTTTTTTCATGGGCAAGATATTCTGCTGCTATGCGTGTATTCATGCGCATCTCTGGGCATTTGCTGCGTGCTGAAAATCTACCGCCATTTGCAGCTGTAACGTTAAATCTATATTTTTTCTCACAAACATTAACCACAGGTGGACGTTTAGTAATTTCAAACATATCATAGCCACGGCGGATCATCTCCCAATAATTATAATGGGGGCTATTATATTGTTTTGCCATGTTTTTTGCGGTCATACGAAATGGGAAGGATTGAACTTGAAAATTCTTTTGACCAGCGTTTAAGGCATCTCGTGCTAGGGCATAAATTTCTCGAATGTTATGATCAGTCATAGAAAAACAACCAGCAGAAGAACAAGCGCCATGAACCATAATATTAGAGCCTGTACGGCCATGAGAACGATCATAAGCATTGGGGAAGCCAATATTAAAGGCTAGATAGTATTTAGAATGAGGGTTTAATTGATGACGGTTGACCGTATAAAACCCTTCAGGGGTTTGGCGATCGCCCTCTTTAAACTTAGGGCCTATTTTACCCGACCATTGGCAAACTTTATATTCTGCTAAAAGAGCATATCTGCCATTACGTTTTTGCTTCCACACTTCAAGCAAATCTTCACTTTTAATCACACGAATCATAATTGGCGCATTTATTGGCATATCCAGCTTGCGCATTTCTTTGATAAGTTTGGCAGGCACTGGCTCAAGATCTTTTATGCCACCAAAAACCGCTTTGGTTGTATTACAGCTGCTCAATACCGTTAGTGCACAAAAGCTTAACAGCAGGATCATTAATTTGTGAAATGACCGATTGAGCAACGGCATATCCTCTTATATTTATTGTCTTGAACCTAATCTAAGGCTTAATTCTTTTTAAAGTCAAAACCTTTACATCTGGTTACAATTTCACAAGCTTTGAGGCATTTCTATGGTCAAAGTCGTAAAAAGTAAAACTGTAGGAATAAATTACAGATTTCGGCCAATGGCTAAAAATTTGTCACGGCGTGCTTTACGAATTTCATCACCAGACATTTTGCCCAATTCTTCTAAATCTTTTTCAATCACCTTGCGGGTTTCAGCAAACACCGCAGCAGGGTTGCGATGCGCTCCACCAATAGGTTCACCAATGATATCATCAATAATGCCTAATTGTTGCAGGTCTTCTGCGGTGATCTTCATATTGGTTGCAGCATCTTTTGCCCGTGTTGCATCGCGCCAAAGAATGGAGGCTGCACCTTCCGGTGAAATTACGCTGTAAATAGCATTTTGCAACATATAAACACGGTTAGCTGTTGCAATAGCAATTGCGCCACCAGAGCCACCTTCACCAATGATGATGGATACAATCGGTGTTTTTAAATTTAAGCAAGCCTCTGTTGAGCGGGCAATCGCCTCAGCTTGGCCGCGCTCTTCAGCGCCAACACCAGGATATGCACCCGATGTGTCAACAAATGTAATCAGCGGAACGTTAAAGCGATCAGCCATTTCCATAACACGTACAGCCTTGCGATAGCCCTCAGGGCGAGCCATACCAAAATTGTGTCTAATGCGGGTTTCTGTATCAGAGCCTTTTTCTTGACCAATGATAGCAACTGATTGACCATTAAAACGGCCAAAGCCGCATTGGATGGCCAGATCATCAGAAAATTTGCGGTCGCCAGCAAGAGGCGTGAAATCAGTGATAAGATTTTTTAGATAATGCTCAAAATGCGGGCGATCAGGATGGCGGGCAACCTGCATTTTTTGCCATGGTTCTAGATTAGAGTATAGCGAGGCCAAAGCATCGCTTGCTTTGCCTTCAAGTTTTGTAATCTCATCATCTACATTCACACCTTCGCCATCATGTGCCATGGTGCGCAGCTCTAAGATTTTGCCTTCAAGATCAGCAACCGGTTTTTCAAATTCCAAATAGCTTCGCATTATATTCTCTCAACAGTTTACTATTATAAATGTATGTCGTGAGCTTCAACATTCCTTTGCGTTAAAGTCAAGGCTATGAGGCTATAGATAGGCATAAAATTGCTCAGTTAAAAGCTTTTCATCTAATTTTTCTGCAAAAATCTATAATCTTATCTTGTTTTTAGTAAAAAAACGTCACAAACTGACGCATATACCCCTTTCAGAATGCGGCCTGATTGGACATAGTTTTGTTTAACCATGAGCGCATAATGATGCGCTTTAACCTTAGCTAATGGAGCGCATAATGGGTAAAATTCTTGATGGCAAAGTCACGCAAAGCCATATTCTATCTCAAGTTAAAGAAGTCACACAAAAATTAGCCGATAGCAAAGGGGTTAAGCCTGGGCTGGCTGTGATTATCGTAGGCGAAGATCCAGCGTCACAAGTTTATGTGTCTTCAAAAGAAAAAAATGCTAAGGAATGCGGGTTTCATTCATTAAAATTCACCATGCCAGCAGATGCTTCTGAGGCTGAATTATTGGCGCAAGTGGAAGCCTTGAATAATGATCCTGCCGTTCACGGTATTTTGGTGCAATTGCCTTTGCCAAAGCATATGGATGAAAATAAGGTTATCCAAACGATCTCAGCCGATAAAGATGTGGATGGTTTTCATCTGGTTAATGTTGGACGCTTGTCTACGGGTGATTTGGATGCAGCCTATGTGCCTTGTACGCCAGCGGGCTCGATGCTGCTTATCGAACAAGCGCTGGGCAAAGATTTGTCAGGCAAACATGCTGTTGTGGTGGGGCGCTCTAACATTGTGGGCAAGCCAATGGCTTCCCTTTTGTTGCATGCAAATGCAACGGTAACAGTTGCACATTCGCGTACCAAAGATTTACCTGCACTTTGTGCAACTGCTGATATTGTTGTAGCAGCTGTTGGCCGTCCAGAAATGGTCAAGGGCGATTGGATTAAAAAGGGTGCCACTGTTATTGATGTGGGTATTAATCGCATTGATGCGCCAGAGCGTGGTGAGGGCAAAACCCGCCTTGTGGGTGATGTCGAATATGCGACATCTGCTGAAAACGCTGGTGCGATTACGCCAGTTCCTGGTGGTGTTGGGCCTATGACCATTGCTATGTTGATGGCCAATACAGTTATTGCGGCTTATAGAACTGCAGGACTAGAAGCGCCAATATTCACAGCTGAGTAAGGTTGTCGATGGGATTTTATGTGGGATGCATTAATGCCTAAAGTGGCGCATTCCTGTAAACACCATTGCGATACCAGCCTCATCAGCCGCTTTAATCACATCATCATCACGCATTGAGCCACCCGGTTGAATGATTGCCGTTGCACCAGCTTCAGCTGCTGCAAGTAGGCCATCGGCAAATGGGAAGAACGCATCAGATGCCACAACAGAGCCTTTTGTTAGCGGCGTATCATTGCCAGCGGCTTCTGCTGCATCTTTGGCTTTTTGTGCTGCAATGCGGGTTGAATCAATGCGGCTCATTTGTCCTGCGCCAATGCCAACGGTTGCGCCATCTTTTACATAGATGATTGCGTTTGATTTGACATGTTTAGCGATTTTAAAGGCCAGTAGCATATCGGTCATTTCTTGCTCAGATGGTGCGCGTTTTGTCACCACCTTTAAATCATCGCGAGAAATTGCGCCATTATCGCGGGCTTGTACTAAAAGGCCACCAGCAATGGTTTTAGCGCTCACACTTGGTGTTTTTGGATCAGGCAAACCATCGGTAAGCAGCAAACGTAGGTTTTTCTTCGCTGCAATGATGGCTTTCGCTTCATCAGATGCCCCAGGTGCAATGATGACTTCAGTGAAGATTTTCACAATTTCTTCTGCGGTTGCAGCATCAAGAGGTTGATTGGCTGCGATAATGCCACCAAATGCAGATACGGGATCGCAAGCTAACGCTTTTTCATAAGCTTCAACAAGGGTATTGGCTGATGCCACACCGCATGGATTTGCGTGTTTGATGATGGCAATAGCGGCGGTCTCAGTTGGGTTAAATTCTGCAACCAGCTCATAAGCTGCATCGGTATCATTAAAATTGTTGTAAGAAAGTTGCTTGCCTTGCACTTGTTTGGCTGATGCCACACCATGGCGTTGCTCTTCATTTTTATAAAAAGCTGCCCATTGATGGGGGTTTTCACCATAGCGCATATGAGCTTGCAATGTGCCACCGAATGCGCGTTGTGGCGGGGTATCAATTTCTAAACTTTTAGCAAACCAATTTGAAATCATAGCATCATAGGCTGCTGTTTTTGCAAAAGTGGCCTGTGCCAATTTTTGGCGAAGCGCCAGCGGCACTTGATTATTATTGGCATCCATTGCAGCAATAATCTCATCATAATTTGTTGGATCTGTTGCAACACTCACATAGGCGTGGTTTTTTGCGCTGGCACGAAGCATAGCAGGGCCACCAATATCAATGTTTTCAATGATATCAGCATCGCTTGCACCACTGTTTAGGGTCTCTTCAAATGGATAGAGGTTAATTGCTACCAAATCGATTGGCGTAATGTTATGCGCGCTCATGGCCGCTTGATGGTCTGCATCATCGCGAATGCCTAAAAGCGCACCATGCACAGATGGATGTAAGGTTTTAACGCGACCATCCATAATCTCGGGAAAACCGGTTACTTCGCTCACATCTTTAACAGGTAAGCCAAAAGAGGCGATTGATTTTGCTGTGCCACCAGTGGAGATAAGCTCAACACCGCGCTCATGAAGCGCTTTGGCGAAAGCCTCAAGGCCAGACTTATCGGATAAGGACAATAGTGCGCGTTTGATTGTTACAAATTCAGGGGCGGGGATATTGCGAGATTTTACAGCCATTTTTTAATCCATTTTAGGGTTGCCACATAGCAGTATGATGAGTGGTATAACAAGGATGGCACCTCGATAGAACAACTAGCAGGGATAGGCAAGGTGACAAACCAGTCATCCATATAAAAAACGCCCGATTAATAATCGAGCGTTTTAATTCATTTGTATCAAAGCTGCCTTACTTAGATTTAATGCGGCCTTCAACTTTGGCATTGACAGCACCTGCTTCGCGAATATAGGCCATCACAGCATTTGCCATCAATTTGCCATCCAGATCGCCAAGAATGATTTTGCCCTTTTTCAAAGCTTTATAGCCATCCCCACCGCGTGCCATATAATCATTGGTTGCAAGTTTATAAGTCTTATCCTTTTTTAGTTTTTTGCCATTAATCTTAACTTTTTTGACGCGGTCGCCCGCTTTCGCATTTGGATCATAAGTAACCGTCATGCCTGATACATGAGGAAAGCGGCCAGCGGTATTTTCAACTTGAGAGAACCCATTTTCCAATGCTTTTAGAATGGTTTTTCCACTAACTTCCATCAAAATGGTTTTATTGCCAAATGGCAATTCGGTTAAAATATCACGGCGTGAAAGTTTTGTACCAGGCTCATAAACCTTATTGCCACGGATACCACCGCCATTGGTGATGGTGACATCTGCACCAACTTCTTTGCGCATGGCATCAGCGATCAGATTGCCGATAGCAGTTTCACCTGAGCGCACAGCAGCTTTGCGGCTATCTAATAGACTTGCAGTGCTGCCAAGGGGGATATCAAGTTCTTTTGATAGAGTTTTTTGATAGCCATCAACCAATTGCATGGTTTCAGCATCTGGGGTTACATCAGCAGTATCCATAATGCGGAAATTTGGCCACCATTTAACACGGCGTTTGCCGCGTTTTTCAGTAACAGAAATTTTCAAATCAACTGCGGTGAGATATTCACCCTCTTCCTTGCTTTCTACCATGGCTGTTTTGCCATCAAAGAATAGCGCAAGATCGTGATCATCACCCGTTAGAATAATATCATAATCATGGCTGTTAAATAGTTTTTGGTCGGTTGCGCGATCTGCATGGACAATGGCAACAATTAAATCTGCCCCATCTTCACGTAATTTTTTTGCTTCTTTTTTGCCAGTTTTAACGGTGTCAGAGATTTGTAAATCTTCTGGGTTGGATTTCACGTCTGAATTATCAGCGGTTAAACCTACATAACCAATTTTTACGCTTTTAAGTGGGTCGGATGCATCGCCATAAGTTACCATCATAGTATCTTCGATGCCTTCAATTTTTTTACCATCAGCATTGCGTAGATTAGCTGCCAAAATTTTAGATTTCACTTCGCTCATGCGTTTGAAGAAAATCTCTTTGCCAAAATCAAATTCATGATTGCCGGGCACAAAAATATCAGGGGCAACCACATTGGTCAGCGCAATGATATGCTCACCCTTATCAAAGCCAGAAAGAAGCGATGGTGAAATGGCATCGCCCGCATGAGCATAGACCAGATTGCCGCCTTTTGCGCGTTCAGCGCGCGCAAGGGCATTAATTTTACCAAAGCCGCCACGGGTGTCTTCCGCTGTGCCCATTTTATAAGTATCATTTACCAATAAAAATGTGAGATCAATATCTTCAGCGACAGCTTGGCCAAGTGCGCTTAGAGATAGGCCTGCACCAAGGGCAAGGCCAAGTAATAGGTTCTTCATCAAAAATCCTCCAGACGAGATAAAATAATATGGGTATTATTATAATAACCCATTTGGCAGCAATATTACAGAGGTTTGACAAGGACAATTTTACTTAACAAATAATCTTACGATATTAATCTCATCGCCCGCGATAAATAAAGCCATCTTCAATGGAGGCTTGTTCGCTGGCTAGCTCTAACATTTTGCTTTTAAGTGGTGAGCGGTGACAGGCGGGGTCAGTAGCTGTTGCATCACCCGCAATGGCCATAGCTTGACAACGGCAGCCGCCAAAATCAACCAGCTTACGATCACACGATTTGCAGGGCTCTTGCATCCAATCTGTGCCACGGAAAGCATTGAATGTATCGGAGTGATACCAAATGTCATGTAGTGATGTGTTACGAACATTTTCAAATTTAAGATGTGGAATGGTTTCCGCTGCATGGCAAGGCAGCACTAGGCCGGTTGGGTCGATATTTAGGCCAATTCTTGCCCAACCGCCCATGCAGGCCTTTGGATGGGTGGCATAATAATCAGCAGGCACATAATCAATGACCAATTTACCTTCTAAATCTTTACGTGCTTGCTCCACGGTTTCGGTGGTAGCAAGTACCTGCTCTTTTGTGGGCATGAGTTGGGTGCGGTTTTTAATCGCCCAGCCGTGAAATTGCACGGTGGCAACCTCTAAGCGTCGTGCACCTAATCTTTGCGCCAATTCTATCATGGCTGGTACGTCATCCATATTGCTGCGGTGACATACGGCATTAACGGTTAAAGGAATGCCAGTTTTATGCACCCATTCTGCCAATTGTAATTTGCGGTCTAGTCCACCTTTATAGCCAGCAACCAAATCGGCCTTTTCATGATCAACGCCTTGTAGGGAAAGCTGCACATGATCGAGCCCCGCATTGGCTAATTCTTCAAGGCGTGCCTCATTAATGCCTATGCCAGAGGTGATGAGATTGGTATAAAGACCACAATCAACTGCGGCCTTGGTAAGTTCTACAAGATCACGGCGTGATGCAGGTTCGCCGCCCGATAGATGTAAATGTAAGACCCCCATATTTGCGGCCTGTTGAAAGGCGCTTATCCATTCTTCTGTGCTAAGTTCTTGGCTTGCTTGCTTGAGTTCCAACGGATTGGAGCAATAGGGACAAGCCAAGGGGCAGCGGTGGGTAAGCTCTGCCAACATTGCCATTGGGGGAGGCGCAATCTCTGCTAATTTTTCTTTTGAGAGATTTTTTGTTGCTTCAGTCACGATTTTATCTCCAGATAGCCGCGCCCCAAGAGATCTTTAATAAAAGCAACAACATCATTGCCAATGTCTTGTTTTGGCGCGTTATACTGTTTGGCCAAAATTTCTACCACATCGGCAAGTGTACGCTCGCCGTCGAGTTTATTTAAAATAGCATGGCCAACCTCATCCAGCGCCACAGTGCGCTCAGGCGCTACGATAACAATACGCTCACGTACCGTGTCTTCTTTGATGCGCACTCCACGGGGTAAAAACACAATGCTGTCACGGGTAAGGCTAATCTCACTCATTATGCCACCACACCCAATCGGCCATCCCAGCCGCCTGGGGGAATGCGTCCAGGGTCAACATAGGCAGAATGCAGCGCATCCAATTGTGACCACAGTACATCGGTTTTGAAAATCAAGGCATTGGCTGCCGCATCTTGTTTTTCCAACGTATCGGCATGGCGCAAAACCCAATCTAGGCCAAAGGCTACATCTTTTGGGGCTTCTTTTAGACGCTGCTTGAAATAGGCAAGGGAATTCTCATTAGCAAAATCATAATTGGCCAGTAAGCCCTCAATGCGATTAGCATGAATGGCAGGGGCAAAAAGCTCTGTGAGAGATGCCGCCATGGCATCAAGTAAGGGCATATCACGCACAAAACGCACATAAGCATCCACAGCAAATTTTGTTGCTGGTAATACGCCTTCACAGCTTTCAACAAAATCAGGGTCAAGGCCAACAGATTCTGCTAGTTTCAACCAACGGCGAATACCGCCGCCTTCGTTCACATCGCCATCATGGTCTTCAACGCGGGAGCGCCATATGCGACGAAGATCAGCACTGTCACAGCGAGATAGAAACGCGGCATCTTTTTTCGGGATGCTACATTGGTAATAAAAGCGGTTAATTACCCAAGCGCGAACTTGTATTTCAGTACAGCCACCGCCATGGAGTAATTTGTGAAAAGGGTGTTTGTCGTGATAGCGCTCTGCCCCAATTTGGCGCAAGCGTCCTTCAAATTCTGCCGCAGACTGAACCTCTGATTGAACCCCAGATTGAAATTCGTTCATGTTATTATTTCCATCCCATCGTAGGTCACTTCCCAGCCTGCTTCTTCTACTTCTTGTCGTTCTTTTGATCCCAGATCCCAAACAGGATTGGTATTGTTAATATGAATAAAGATTTTTCGCGATACATCAAGATTTTTGAAGTTGGCAATTGAGCCATCATCACCTGACATGGCCATATGCCCCATGCGTGCGCCGGTTTTATTACCCACTTGGCGGCGTTTCATCTCTTCATTATCAAAAACGGTACCATCAAAAAGTACGATTTCCTC